>JAYSQR010000068.1:0-57428 GCA_043721435.1 Nitrosospira sp.
GATGCTAAATTACGAGCTATCTTTTCTATGCTGAAAGTTACCTCAATTATGAGGCAATCTTCCTGACCTTCGGTATCCTTTTGTTATGAGGCAACGCGACGGTCATTCTGCACTATCTCGCCACGCAGTGAATGTGACAGGGCAGCGGTAATTTTTACGTTTATGAAATGGCTGGTGCAGTCGAGGTGGCCGGCAAAATTCACCATACGATTATTGTCGGTGCGCCCGCAAAATTCACTGGGATTTCTTTTGGACGGACCTTCCACCAGGACGCGCTGCGTCGTGCCAACCATGCTCTGGCTGATGGCTTGCGTCTGCTGTGCAATTTTTGCCTGCAGGCGGTGCAGTCGCTCCAGCTTTATTTCGTGGGGGGTGCTGTCGGGCAATTCGGCGGCGGGTGTGCCAGGACGCGGGCTGTAAATGAAACTGAAAGAGTCATCAAAATTTACCTCTCCGATCAGTTTCATTGTGGCTTCGAAATCGGCTTCAGTCTCGCCGGGGAAACCGACGATGAAATCGGACGTGAGTGAAATATCGGGGCGCACGGCATGCAGTTTGCGGATGATGGATTTATATTCCAGCGCGGTGTAGCCACGCTTCATCGCTGCCAGTATCCGATCAGAGCCGGATTGCACCGGTAAATGCAAGTGACTGACTAATTTGGGTAATGTTGCGTAAGTTTCAATCAGGCGCGCGGTGACTTCCCTGGGATGCGAAGTGGTGTAGCGGATGCGTTCAATACCGGGAATTTCGTTGATGCATTCAAGCAACAGCGCCAGATCTGCAGTATCGCCATCTTCTCCATTATCCATGGTACCGCGATAGGCATTGACGTTCTGCCCCAGCAGCGTCACTTCCTTGATACCCTGCTGCGCCAGTCCCGCAATTTCCGCCAACACGTCGCTCAGCGGGCGCGAAACCTCCTCGCCGCGTGTGTACGGCACCACGCAAAAGCTGCAATATTTACTGCAACCTTCCATGATGGAAATGAAAGTGCTCACGTTTCCCGTGCGATCTTCGGTGCGCGCCAGCGCTTGTGGCAGATAGTCGAATTTTTCAATTTCGGGGAAGGAAATATCAACCTGCGGCCGGCCGGTAGCCTGGCGCGCCGTGATCAGTTGTGGCAACCGATGCAGGGTTTGCGGCCCGAACACGATATCCACATAGGGTGCGCGTTTTACGATCGCTACGCCTTCCTGGCTGGCAACGCAACCACCCACGCCTATGAGCAGATCGGGATTGGATTTTTTCAGATGCCTGATGCGCCCCAGATCATGAAATACTTTTTCCTGGGCTTTCTCGCGCACCGAGCAGGTATTGAACAGAATTACATCGGCCGCGTCGGGATTGTCGGTCTGCTCCATGCCATGTGCGGCATGCAGTACCTGCGCCATTTTGTCCGAGTCGTACTCGTTCATCTGGCAACCGAAAGTTTTGATATAAAGTTTTTTGGCCACGATTATTGCGAAAGTATTGTGACTGGCGGTGACAGGAATTACTGCTTCTGCCTGGATTTGTTTTTTTCTTCTTCTTTCGCTTGGTCAGCTTCTGCCGGGGTCAGCAGCCAGATACGGTGCACGTTGCCCATGATATCCATCTGGTAACGGATCGGACCGAACTCGCTGAGCATCGTCGGCAAAATGACCAGATTGTCTTTGCCGCGAATCTGTCCACCCGCGCTCAAGTACATGGTCTGGTCGCTGATCCTGATTTCAGGATATCTCATCGCCATGAGTTTACCCAGCTTGCTGTCTGGAGGAAAGGCCCGTACAAGCTGGGCGTGAACATTGCAAGTCAGGCCTGCCGTCAAGGTGACGAACACAAGCAGAGGAACCAGTATTTTCTTCATCGCGGGTTCAGATTGACTGACGTGCGGTTTGCAGCAGGGCTTCGAATTGCTTGGCTGGCAACGGTTCCGAGAACAGATAGCCCTGGCCGTAGTCGCAGCCGGCAGCAGCCAGCAGATCGCGTTGTTGCGCGGTTTCCACCCCTTCGGCAATTACCTTCAGACCAAGTTTGTGCGCCATCACGATGATGGCCTCACATAGTGCCATATCATTGGAACTGGGCGACAGGTTGTGAACAAATGACCGGTCAATCTTGAGATAGTCGATGTCGAACTTCTTGAGATAGGCGAGCGCTGAATAGCCGGTACCGAAATCATCAAGCGATACCTGCATACCCGCATCGCGGAAGGCGAGTAACTGATCGGTGACAGCGGCATCGGTGTCGAGCAGCAATCCTTCGGTGATTTCCACCACAATGCTTTGCCCGGGCAGACCGAGCTTTTGCAGATGGTCGAACCATGCGCTGTGGATGCCGACCTCACTGTGGAACTGCACAGGCGAGCGGTTAACGCTGATCTGGAACGTCGCATGATGCGATGCACGCCACATTGCTGCCTGCCTGGCCGCCTCGCGGAATACCCAGTTGCCGATATCGACGATCATGCCGGTGTCTTCGGCGATGGGGATGAATTCAGCGGGGCCGATCAGGCCACGCGTCGGGTGCTGCCAGCGTACCAGCGCTTCTGCTTTGTGGACGGCCCCGGTTGAGAATTCCACGATAGGCTGGTAATACACCAGGAGCTCGTCATCGGCCAGGGCTCCGCGCAAGTCGTTGACCAGCCGCATCCGGACTTGCGCGGCTTGCTGCATGGCTGATGTGAAATAGCTGTAGCGATTGCGTCCCTGACTCTTGGCGGCATACATGGCCTGATCGGCGCTCTTGAGCAATACACTGGGGTCGGTGGCATCCGCCGGATAGAATGCAATGCCGATACTGGTCGACACATAGGCCACTTCGTTCTTCAGTCGGAACGGCTCGGCCAGCTTGCGCAGGGCATCCTGGGTGATACATTCGATGGTATCGGGATCGTCCAGCTCACCCAGGATGACGATAAATTCGTCTCCACCCAGACGCGCCACAGTGTCGGACTCGCGCACGCAACTGCCCAGGCGCAGCGCCGCATCCTGAAGCAGCAGGTCGCCCATGGCGTGGCCGTAGGTATCATTGATCTGCTTGAAGTGGTCAAGGTCGAACAGCAGCAACGCCAGTGGCAGGCCGGTGCGGTCGGATTTTTTCATTTCCTGTTCGAGCCGGTCATGGAACATGTGGCGGTTGGGCAGATTGGTCAGCGAATCGAAGTTGGCCTGTCGCCAGATCAGGGCCTCATTCTCCTTCCTCGCAGCTTCGGCCTGCATGCGTTCAAGCCACTTCCCCAGATCATCCGTGATAGCCTCGACAAGACCCTGTTCTGCCGGCAGCAGGAAGGGTTCATCCTTACGATAGAACACCTGCAACCGACCGCAGATCTTGCCATTGACCATGATCTGCGCCTGCAGTCCGTGCGCAAGATCCTGGCTATAATTCTCGGAAGCGAAGCGCCTGCCATCGAGTTCGATCACGGCAGTAGCAATCTCCGGGAACTGCATCGCCCCTGTCAGATGCGTAATAATCCGCTGGCAGATCTCATCCACCGGCAATTCTTGTTCCATGCCACGACGGATCGCGTAGAGACAGGTGATCTCCTCTAATCGCTCGCGCAGCGCTATCTCCTTTTGTTTGCGCGCGCTGACGTCAACCCTGACCGAGAGATAGCGGTCAACTTGCCCATCACTACCTTTGAGCGGCACGATGGTCGAGTCTATCCAGTAGAGTTGACCATTTTTGCTGCGATTGCAGATTTCCTGGTGCCAGATGTCGCCGCGTTCGATGGTTGCCCACATGTCAGCGAAGAAAGCCTTGGGGTGCGTGCCGGAATTGAGAATGCGATGATTCTGCCCGATTAATTCTTGCTCGTTGTAGCCGCAGACTTCGCAGAACTTGGCGTTGACCTGGAGGATGCAGCCGTCACGGTCGGCGACGGAGACCAGCGCCAACTGGCCGACTGCCTCAATATAAGCGGCCAGCTCCTGGGAACGGTTTTCCAGTGCCGTATAGCACAGCCGCTCTTCCTGATTATTGTTTGTTTTTTCCTCGGGGCTGGTCACGTCGCATAACTCCGGTTGAATATATTGATTGCCATTTTACTACTTATGGAACTTCTGAATAAGTCTTCCGCGGAACGGGGCTTTGCGGGCAATCTGTGGTGTCAGGATTCATGGATTGGATAAAAAAAGGCGCCAGGGAGGGGTTCCGGCGCCTTGCTGTGGTCAGGTACTCAGGGGGGAGTCGCAACCACCACTATTGGTATTACGGTCTGGATTCGGGAAACTTCAGGGTCTTTGACAAAAAATATTCGCGTCCGAATGCAGTCTTATTCTTTCTTGCAGGGAAAAATGCCGCGTAGTTCCCGGAATCGGCTGGTGCCATGCGCCGACAGTATTCTTTGAGACGGGTTCCAAGGTGGTTCACAGGTGTTAATCATCCTGAAGCGTGATTGTAAAGAAGGGGGATAACATCTCCGATACGCCCGCAGTTTCATCTCTCCAGCGAACAATTTTTTCACGCTTGCCGCAGTAAAAATCACAGCCAGAATTTGAAGTTGAAACAGGAGCGTTTCAAGAGGAAAAATCTGCGCTCAAAAATCGCTAAAAAAAGGTTTTTCTACAGCTTCAACGTGAAGCTAAGGGGCTGCGCGCTTTTGCGCAGTCCCGCTTGAGCGCAGGGTTAGAACCTTTCAACGTAGCGATCCACTTATAGAGGCTGTTCGCTCCGTTCATGTGGACTGGTACAGCGACAACATTGGTCTTTTTCGTGATGGCGGCGACGGGATCATTGAGGATTTGGTTCAAAGGCTTCTGCCGATTTTTGAAATGGACATGCGGTCGCGCTCTGAAACGCCCAATTGATCTCTTAGGTCGTCGATTAGATCGCTAATTTTGTTGATTCTTTTTGCGAACTCTTCCGGATCGTATTCAACCAACTTTGCTTTTAATCGTGTTTTGGTTTCAAGTTTGATGAATTCCAATGTGCCACCACTCAAATGAATGGTGGCGTGCATCAAGGTATTTCGTTTGGCCTCTTCTTGGATTTTACCTATGGTAGTAAGTGCAGCTTGCTGCTTATCGGTTTGGAGATCGAGTAGCGCATTTAGAATGCCCACTCTTGCCAAAATGCCGAGATCAGACACCACGATTGCGCCCTTGATTCGAGTGATGCCCAAGCGCTTGACAATTGCTGCATCGATGATGGATTCAAACGTAGACCACATTAGGACGAAAGAACCGAGCATATGCATAAGCTGATCATTATCGCGATTGACCGTAGTTGGATTTTTTCTTTTCTTGCTCACCATGGAATTCCCCCGGTTACTGAACAAGTTCTAACGTGAAGTAGACACCGATACCGGTGTATACAACCGATTCCTACGGTATATAACCAGCCCTGTTATCGTAGTTACCTCAATGAATTTTATCTGCCAATTCTTTCAGCTTTAAAGCAATCAGAGCGGAGAACATCCTTGCCGCAGTTGCCATGCCCAAAGTGCTCTAGAACATCGGTTTCTTCTTGGCCTTGTTATAGCGTTTGACCCCAGCCATGATTTCCGCTTTGGCTTCCTTGACTCCGGCCCAGCCGACGATCTCGACCCATTTGCCTTCTTCCAGGTCTTTGTAGTGGGCGAAGAAATGCGCGATTTGCGAGCGCACCAGTTCCGGCAGGTCGGCGTGCGACTTCTTCTCGCTGTAAAGACTGCAGAGCTTGTCGATCGGTACCGCCAGAATCTTGGCATCCTCACCGGCTTCGTCGGTCATCTGCAACATGCCCAGCGGCCGGCAGCGCACCACCACGCCGGAGATCAGCGGCACCGGCGACAGCACCAGCACGTCCACCGGATCGCCGTCTTCTGACAGCGTGTGCGGAATATAACCGTAGTTGCACGGGTAGTGCATCGACGTGGACATGAAACGATCCACAAACATGGCGCCGGTTTCTTTGTCCACTTCGTACTTGATGGGATCGGCGTTCATCGGTATTTCGATGATCACGTTGCAATCGTTGGGGAGGTCGCGGCCAGAATTTACTCGATCGAGATTCATTTGCGCTCCTGCTGGCTGGAAAGTGGCTATTATAGACATGAGTCCAGGAGATTAACCAATTCGTGCCCATGCGCATGCTGCTCAACTTTTCCGTTATGGCTGCAATCGCCTACGCTGCGCTGCTACTGCTGGTGTTTTTTGCCCAGCCGCGCCTGATCTATTTTCCTGAAACTGGGTTTGACCACATCGCCACCCCCGAGCAGGTGGGGCTGGCCTACGAGTCGGTGGAAATTACCACTACCGACAACGAGACCCTGCACGGCTGGTTTGTGCCGGCCCCTGCTGCTACGGTGGCCAAGGGCACGGTGCTGTTCTTTCATGGCAACGCCGGCAACATTTCCTATCGCCTGTATTATCTGGCCATGTTGGCTGAGCTGGGCTATGACACTTTCATTTTTGATTATCGCGGCTACGGCCGCAGCAGCGGTTCGCCCTCGGAATCCGGTACTTATCTCGATGCCCAGGCGGCGTGGCATTACCTGACCGAAACAAAAGGCATCCCGCCTGCGCGCGTGGTGCTGTTCGGTGAGTCTCTCGGCGGGGCGGTGGCAGCATGGCTCGCGGCACGCGAGAAACCGGGAGCGCTGGTGCTGGCTTCTACTTTCACTTCGGTGCCCGACATGGCGGCAAAAATTTACCCCTATCTGCCGGTGCGGCTGCTATCCCGTTTCGAATACAACACCCTGGAATATCTGCGCTCGGTCACTTGTCCGGTGTTCGTCGCCCACAGCCCGCAGGATGAGATCGTGCCGTTCGAGCAAGGCCGGGCGCTATACCAGGCAGCACCGCAGCCGAAGCAGTTCCTGGAACTGCAGGGCGGCCACAATGATGGTTTCATTTTCATGCGGAAACCATGGATCAAGGCGCTGGGGGATTTTATTGGCGCGAACCTGGGCGCGCCTCTATAATCCTAAATCCGGCAGTTGATCGCTCATTTTTTGGTTTAACAGCATGACTCATCGTAACTTTTTGCAGTGCTTGACCTTCACCTTTTGGGTGAGTACGCTACAGGGCAGATTGCACGATTTTTGCAGCGCATGGCTGCGTTGCAATTCCTTGGAATGGAACAACCATTCCGCGTCGTTGCGCCTTGTCCTGCACACCAAAAACCACACACTCTACCTGTCCAACTGCCGGATTTAGGATAATCCACGGCGAATGCAGCGCGGATGAACCGCATCCAGGCAGCTTGCTTTGAATTCATGAAGGTTTCAGGTGCCTAATACCGAAGATATTCTCCAGGCTGGCGACAGTTCCGAAATGATGGAATGCGGTGCGATTCCGCATCAGGCGCCTGCGAACGAATGGTCAGTTCTGGCGATTCTGGTGGGAGTGCATTTCATTCATATCATGGATTTCATGATCATGATGCCGTTGGGCCCGCAGTTCATGCGCCTGTTCGAGATCACCCCGCCGCAATTCGGTTTTCTGGTGTCAATTTACACTTTCAGCGCGGGGCTATGCGGTTTCTTCGCCGCGTTTGTGATCGACCGGTTTGACCGTAAGACGGTGCTGATCGTGCTGTGCGGCGGCTTTGCCGGCGCCACGCTGCTGTGCGCGCTGGCACCGAACTATCCGATGCTGCTGGCGGCGCGAGCGGTAGCGGGAGCATTCGGCGGGGTGATGGGAGCGATGGTGTTTTCCATCGTCGGCGACATCATTCCTGAATACCGCCGTGGTGCCGCCACCGGCACGGTGATGTCGGCCTTCTCCCTGGCAGCGGTGGTGGGTTTGCCGATCGGCCTGTTTCTCGCCAACCTGTCGGACTGGCGCGCGCCGTTCTTTTTTCTGACCGTATTGGGCGTATTGATAATCGCCGCCGCCTGGCTGGCATTGCCGCCATTACGCACTCATCTTGAACATCAGCGCGAAAGCAATCCTTTGCGGCAGTTGCGCACGATTTTCTTCAACCGCAATCATTTGAACGCATTTGCCTTGATTATCATGCTGATGTTCGCTGGCTTCTCGGTGATCCCTTTCATCAGTCTCTACATGGTCGCCAATGTGGGGCTGGCGGAAACCGATCTGCCTTATCTCTATTTTTTCGGCGGCCTGGCGACATTCTTTACCGCACGCTGGATCGGCAGGTATGCTGATCATCACGGTAAGCGCAAGGTGTTCGGCATCATCGCCGTTATCTCCATCGTGCCGATCCTGCTGGTCACGCATTTGTCGAAAGTGCCGGTGATTCTGGCCATTGGCGCTACCACGCTGTTCATGATTTTTGTCTCGGGGCGTTTCGTGCCGGCGATGGCGCTGATAATTTCCAGCGTGGAACCGCGTTTGCGCGGCAGCTTCATGAGTTTCAATTCCTCGGTGCAGCAGATCGCCGCAGGTTTTGCCTCGCTGATGGCGGGATCCATCATGGGCAAATCGGCTGCCGGGGAGCTGACCCGTTTTGGCACGGTGGGTATCATCGCCGCTGTCTCGACCCTTGTTTGTATTTTTCTTTCAGCCAGGCTGCGTTCTGTTGAAGAAAGTGCTGCCAAGTGAGTTTGCCCGGCTGGACACCGGATTTTCTGCAAGCCTCTGCGCTGTTCGCGCCGCTGCGTCCGGCAGGAAACGGTCTTGAGCATCTGCACGCTTGGCCCGATATCGGCGCCTTGGAGAATTTGCGGGATCATGCGGCCGCGCCGCCCGTCACCCGCTCCGGCAAACCGGTGCGCTTTGTCCCGCAGGACGTTGCAGCCCGAGAATTCGCGCAACAGTATGAGCCGCGCATCTATCTCGCGGGAGAAGTGCAGACCCGTGCGCACAACTGGCACGATCTATTCAACGCGCTAGTATGGCTCACCTTTCCACGCGCCAAAGCGGCGCTCAACCAGTTGCACTATCAGGCGCTGCTGCAGGAACACGGCAATGAAAAAGTGCAGCGCGGCCCACTGCGCGATACGGCAACGCTGTTGGATGAGTCGGGGGTGATCGTGGTGAGCAGCGATGCCGGATTGAGCAAGCTGCTGCAAGATTTCGAGTGGAAGCATTTGTTCTGGCGGCAGCGCAAGGCAGTGTGTGCTCACATGAGATTCTTCCTGTTCGGCCACGGACTCTACGAGAAAGCGCTGAAACCGTACACCGGCATGACCGGGAAAGGCATTATCCTTCGGGTGGAACAGGACTTTTTTCACCATCCTCTGCCGGCGCAGCTTGCCGTGGCCGATTCGATGCTGGATAATTTTTTGTCCGGCGGTGCCGTTGCCCCGGTCATTTTATCGCCGGTGCCGGTGCTGGGTTATCCCGGCTGGTCGCCGGACAATGTGGACGAGGCTTATTACGACAACAGCAATTATTTCCGCCCGCGCTCGATGCGCGCTACGGATTGATGAGAGGTAATAAACCATGCTGGTAATTGCTCACCGCGGATTTCACACTGCAGTTCCCGAAAACACCCTGGCTGCCTTCGAAGCGGCGGTGACGCTGGGGGCGAACGGAATTGAAACCGATGTGCGCATCAGCCGCGACGGTCTGCCGGTGCTGATCCATGATCGGGTGATTGCTTCCAAGCAGGCAGTGGCCGATCTTACCCACGACGAAATCGAACAGGCAGTCGGGCATAAGGTGCCGACCCTGGACGAGGCGCTGGAGCGTTTTCCTGGAATTCTGTGGAATATCGAGATCAAGACCACGCAGGCGTTGCCGCGGGTGATCGGCGTGCTGAAAAAATATCAGGTTGGCCATCGTATTCTCGTCACTTCTTTCCGTCACGATGTAGTGACGGTTTGCGCATCCTCCCTCCAAATGGACTGCGGCTTGCTGGTGGCGCATCGGCCGCAGACTCTCGATTCCCTGCTGGCTGGCTGTGAGGGCAATCCCAGAATCGATCATATCGTCTGGGATTACAACATTCTGGACGAGGCCTTGTTAAAACAAGCTGCCGCGGACGGTTTTCGCAATTTTGTCTATGGCCCGGTGACGGAAGCCGAGCACCGCAATTGCCGGGACGCGGGCGTCGATGGCGTGATTACCGATTACCCTCTGCTGGCGCAGAACATGTAGCCAAGGGCAGATTCATCGACTACCATGAAAATGCAGATTCCATAATTGCAAAGGAGAGGAAGATGACTGACATTACCGCAATGCTGGGGGACGAAGCCGACCGGCTTCTGAATCATGTGTGCAAGGGAATACCGAAAGATGGGCTGCATGTGCCCGGGCCGGATTTCATCGACCGGGTGATGGTCGCGAGCGATCGCAAACCGGGTGTGCTGCGTAATCTGCAGGCGCTGTACAGCCACGGACGCTTGGCGGGCAGCGGCTATTTGTCATTGCTGCCGGTGGATCAAGGCGTGGAGCATTCCGGCGGCGCTTCGTTTGCGCCTAACCCGATGTTTTTCGATCCAGAAAACATTGCCAGGCTTGCGATCGAAGGCGGCTGCAACGGCGTGGCTTCCACCCTCGGAGTGCTGGGGATAGTGGCGCGGCGCTATGCCTACAAGATTCCATTCGTTCTTAAAATCAACCATAATGAGTTGCTGACTTATCCCAACAAATATGACCAGACTCTGTTCGCGAGCGTGGATCAGGCTTTTGACATGGGCGCCTGCGCGGTTGGGGCGACGGTATTTTTCGGTTCCGAGGAATCTCGCCGGCAGATCCAGGAAGTTTCCGAAGCATTCGCGCACGCGCATGAACTTGGCATGGCGACGATCCTGTGGGCCTACACCCGCAATGCGGCGTTCAAGACTGCGGACAAGGACTACCATGTCAGCGCCGATCTGACCGGTCAGGCCAACCATCTTGCAGTGACGATCGAAGCCGACATCGTCAAGCAGAAAATGGCCGAGAACAACGGCGGCTACAATGCGCTCAAGTTCGGCAAGACCAATTCCAGGGTATACAGCGATCTCACCACCGATCATCCAATCGATCTGGTGCGCTACCAGGTAGCGAATTGCTATATGGGGCGAATCGGCATGATCAATTCAGGCGGCGAATCGGGCAAGGACGATTTGCGCCAGGCAGTGCGCACCGCCGTGATCAACAAGCGCGCCGGCGGCATGGGATTGATTTCCGGACGCAAGGCTTTCCAGAAGCCGTTTGCCGAAGGGGTGAAGCTGCTGAATGCGATTCAGGATGTGTATCTGTCGCAAGACGTGACGGTTGCCTGAGACCTCCTACTTGACGATCTTGATGATCTGGCCGGGCACCGGCTCACCGTCAGGATACTGGCCGTTGAGCAGACGCAGATAATCTTCTGCATTCTTGCCCAACGGGGACTGGCTGGCCAGTTCGGCGTAGCTCAAGCCTTTCCCGGCAGTGATGGTTCTGAGCGCGAGCGGTTTGATGGATTTGCGCTCCGCTGCGGTAAGCGCACGGAAGCTGTCGATCGCATTGCTGATCTCAGCATGGTGCTGGTCGAACACCGCAAGAGAAGCACCCACTCCCGCCAGCACGAAAGCCTGCTCGTTGTGGTAAATCACCCCTGCAATGAGAGGTTTGCCGTCGCGCGTGCTGGCAGTGACCAGCGCGGCGGGCAGGCCGTTGATGGCGGTGGTTGAAACTTCGTTGGTGCTCCCCAGATGAAAGCGCTGGCGGGCAAAATCAGCCGGCGAACCGCGCGGACTTTTGACCAGGCTCAATTCCATCAGCGCATCGTTTTGCGGGCTGATCGCCTGCACTTTGTCCGGCTGGTTGCGTATGCGCCAGTTGGGCGGAAACGTCACGCTGAACCCCAGTTCACCATGCTGAAATGTGTTTCCGCGGATGATGCCGTGAGCGGGGCTGTCGCCAAAGATCATGCCTTCGGTCTGGCGCAGGAATTCTGCCCGGTGATCGTTCGCATTTGCTACGGCGAATTGTTTGGCCTCGTCAACGACTTCGTGCAGGCGCGTGTCGTTGTCCGGATGGGTGGCAAAAATTCCATGATAACGGCGCGGTTCGCGTCCTTCCTGCGTAGCGACTTCGATATCGAATAATTCCTGATTTTTGAGTACGCCGATGACTTTGATCATTGCCTGCGGATCGTAGCCGCTACGTGCCAGGTATTCGGCACCGAGACGGTCGGCTTCCAATTCATGTTCGCGGCCGTAGCCCGAAAGAAGCACATTACCCATTATGCCTAAAGCACTTTGTCCGAGTTGTTGTCCGGCCGGTCCGATGTATTGCGATAGCAGCACACCCAGAATCGCCGTACCGACATTGGCAGCAGTAGCGGCGGTATATTGCTGCACTCCATGACGCGCTGTGACGTGACCGATTTCATGTCCCAGCACGGCGGCGAGTTCTGCTTCAGAATTGAGATAAGCGATGATGCCGCGAGTGATATAGACATAGCCGCCGGGCAGCGCAAAAGCATTTATCTGCGGGCTGTCGACTACGGTGAAGTGATAATTGAGCTGCGGGCGATGGCTTTTCTTCGCGAGCTTCTGTCCAACTTCGTTGACATAACTCTGCAAGGATGGCGAATCGTAAATGCCGTACTCCTTGCGGATATCGACATCGGCCTGCCGCCCGGTACGCATTTCCTCAGCTTCCGACATGAGGGTGAAATTCTGCCTACCGGTAACCGGGTTCACCGCGCAACCGGCAAGCAGGAGCAGGCTGGCGAGCAGGGCGGCGAGACGGAGTGCGGCCAGAGTTTTCATGGCGTCATTTTACCCGCCGAAAATAAAAAAGGCAGCTTCAAGCTGCCTTTTCATGAGCGCGCAAACCGGTGTTTCAGGCCGCTGTCTGGTCTGCCGATTTTTTGCCGTATTTCTGGCGGAATTTCTCGACTCGCCCGGCGGTATCCACGATTTTCTGTTTGCCGGTATAGAACGGGTGACAGTTCGAGCACACTTCAACGTGCAACGGCTTGCTCATGGTGGAACGGGTCTGGAAAGTGTTGCCGCAACTGCACGTCACGGCGATTTCCTGATAACTCGGGTGAATTTCTGCTTTCATGGCTTCATATCCTTGATCTGTCTCCACCCAGCAAACTGCGGAGCGGAAAGGCGCACATTATCCTTTAATCCGGAGGGGGTTGCAACTATGGTGTTGGTCGCAGCGCAACGCGTTTCTGATTTGCAGGCAATGACTATACGCGCCGCATCGAATCGAAGAAATCAGCATTGTTCTTGGTGGCCTTGATCTTGTCGAGCAGAAATTCCATTGCATCCATGTCGTCCATCGGGTAGAGCAGCTTGCGCAGCACCCAGATTTTTTGCAGATCCTCTGGCCTAATGAGCAGCTCTTCCTTACGCGTGCCGGAGCGGTTGACGTTGATTGCAGGGTAGGTACGCTTTTCCGCCATACGCCGGTCTAGATGGATTTCCATGTTGCCGGTGCCTTTGAACTCTTCGTAGATCACATCATCCATGCGCGAACCGGTATCGACCAGCGCCGTGGCGATGATGGTGAGAGAACCGCCTTCTTCAATGTTACGGGCAGCACCAAAGAATCGTTTGGGGCGCTGCAGCGCATTGGCGTCGACGCCGCCGGTCAGTACCTTGCCAGAAGCAGGCACTACAGTGTTGTATGCGCGTGCCAGACGCGTGATCGAATCCAGCAGTATCACCACATCCTTCTTGTGTTCTACCAGGCGCTTGGCCTTCTCGATCACCATGTCTGCTACTTGCACATGCCGCACTGCGGGTTCGTCGAAGGTAGAAGAGATTACTTCGCCCCTGACCGAGCGGATCATTTCGGTTACCTCTTCCGGGCGCTCATCTATTAACAGCACCATCAGGATGGTTTCGGGATGATTGGCCGCGATGGCGTGCGCGATATGCTGCAGCATCACGGTTTTGCCGGATTTTGGGCTGGCTACCAGCAAGCCGCGCTGTCCCTTGCCGATGGGGGCGATGAGATCAATGATGCGGCCGGTGATGTTTTCCTCGGCTTTGATGTCGCGTTCAAGCTGCAATCGTTGGGTGGGGAACAGCGGGGTAAGGTTTTCAAACAGGATCTTGTGCTTGGAGTTTTCTGGCGGCTCGTTGTTGACTTTGTCCACTTTTACCAGCGCGAAGTAGCGTTCACCGTCCTTGGGGGTGCGTATTTCGCCATCTATTGAATCCCCGGTATGCAGATTGAAGCGCCGGATCTGGCTGGGCGAAACATAGATGTCGTCGGGTCCGGCCAGGTATGAGGTATCCGGTGATCTGAGGAAACCGAAACCATCCTGCAACACTTCCAGGGTACCTTCGCCAAAAATACTTTCTCCCTTGCGCGCCTGGTTTTTCAGCAAGGCAAAAATCAGATCCTGTTTTCGTAGCCGGTTGGCGCCATCGATTTCATTGGTAATAGCCATATCTACCAGTTCGGTGACATGGAGGTTCTTAAGGTCGGATAGATGCATGGGCGGGAACTCGCAGGTGAAAAAACGTAGGGTGTAAAGCGTCAGAGAACGTTGGAGGGAGATGCTGATGGGACAGAACAGGAACCAGAAGCGGTGAGTCTAATGGTATTTCGCTTCAAGGGAACACTTGGTTATAAGGTTAGCGGGTTTAGATATGGCTGTCAATAAATGCTGTCAACTGCGATTTGGACAGGGCGCCGACTTTGGTCGCTTCAATGTTGCCGTTCTTGAACAGCATCAGTGTAGGAATGCCACGGATGCCATATTTGGGCGGCGTTGCCTGATTTTCGTCAATGTTGAGCTTGGCCACTTTAAGGCGCCCAGCGTATTCCCTGGCTATTTCATCCAGGATGGGTGCGATCATTTTGCACGGCCCACACCATTCTGCCCAGTAGTCTACCAGCACGGGTAAGGTTGATTGCAATACTTCGGTTTCAAATGTTCCGTCGGAGACGTAATGGATATGCTCGCTCATGGGGTCCTCATGCAAATATTAACAGTAGTTGAATCAATAGTAGTTGACTGGTGAGATGCAGTAAAGCTGGGGTATATCGGTAATGGTATATCAGGATCGGTCAGAATAGATCTGTTGCAGAAGAGCAATAAAAGCTGGATGTTTTGCATACTATCGAAAAAATGTGTGGAAGGGAAGCATTACATTACTGGCAGTTGATTTAAGAACTCCAGTCAGGTCTCCGCGCCCGCCATGCCGTTGTGTCGCAGCAGCGCATCGATCTTTGGTTCGCGTCCGCGGAATGCGATAAACGACTCCAGCGCCGGACGGCTCCCGCCTACTGCAAGAATTTCATCGCGAAAGCGCGCACCGGTTTGGGTATTGACCACCCCACCCGCGCTGCTTTCCTCAAACAGACTGTAAGCGTCTGCAGACAACACCTCCGCCCACTTGTAGCTGTAATAACCCGCTGCATAGCCGCCCGCGAAGACATGTGAAAAACTGTTGGGAAAACGATTGAATTCTGGTGGAAAAATGACCGCAACCTGCTTACGGATTTCATCCAGCAATTGCAGCACCGTTTTCTCACCGCCCGGATCAAAGGCAGAATGCAGATGCATGTCGAACAGGGAAAACTCTATCTGGCGCAGGGTCTGGAGGCCGCTCTGGAAATTCTTCGCTGCCAGCATCTTGTCGAACAGCTCCCGCGGCAGGGGCACGCCGCTATCCACGTGCTGTGTCATGTCAGTCAGCACTTCCCATTCCCAGCAGAAGTTTTCCATGAACTGGCTGGGCAGTTCTACCGCGTCCCATTCCACACCGTTGATGCCCGACACGCCCAAGTCTTCTACCTGAGTGAGCAGGTGGTGCAGGCCGTGACCGAACTCGTGGAATAAGGTGATGACTTCATAATGGGTGAATAGAGCAGGACGTATCTGTCCATTGAGATTGACGGGTGCAGCGAAATTGCAGGTGAGGTAGGCCACCGGTAGCTGCACGCGATGCTCGCCGCTTCCTTCAACTCCAATGCGGCGGCGGGAAATGGCATCGTCCATCCACGCACCGCCGCGCTTGCTGGGGCGTGCGTAGAGATCAATGTAAAACTGTCCGATCAATTTTCCTTCGGCGTTACTGATATTGAAAAATTTCACATCAGGATGCCACAGTTGGATGCCGGCTGATGCCTCGGCCGGCACAATGGTGATGCCGTAAAGATGCTCCACCAGCTTGAACATACCTGGCAGCACCTTGGTTTCAGGGAAATACTGTTTCACTTCCTGGTCGGAGAATGCGTAGCGCTCAAGGCGCAGCTTTTCGCTGGCATAAGCCAAGTCCCATGACTCCAGATTCTTCAGCCCCAATTTGTCCGCAGCAAACTGGCGCAGCTCTTGCAGATCGCGTTCGGCGTAAGGCCTGGCCTTGATGGCAAGCTCGCCAAGAAAATCCAGCACCTGTTTGGGCGTGGCAGCCATTTTCGTTGCCAGCGACACCTCGGCGTAGCACTCGAATCCAAGCAGTTGCGCTTCCTCTTTGCGCAATGCCAGGATCTTGCCGATAAGCGGGGTATTATCCCAGTCCGCTACATTACCGGAGGGTGGGGCAGGTGTGCCGATCTCGCTGGCGCGGGTGGAATAAGCGCGGTACATTTTCTCGCGCAGTGCGCGGGAGTCAGCGTACTGCATGACCGGCTGATAGGAAGGGGCGTGCAGCGTGAATTTCCAGCGGGCGCCATGACTCATTACCGCAGAGCGGCCGTTCGCGGGAATGGCGACCTGCCCCTGCTCCTGCCCTTGGCTCTGCTCTGCTCCTTGCTGTGTCGCGGCGGCGACGTCATCTTTTTCGGCAGCCTCCCTGGCCGTTTGCAGCACATCATCCGGAATGCCGGCTACTTCATCGGCGTTGTCGATAATCAGCGCAAAACTATTGGTTGTATCCAGCAGATTGTCGCTGAATCGGGCACAGAGCGCAGACAACTCTTCCTGAATACGGAGAAAACGCTCCTTTTTTTCGGGCGGCAGTTCCGCCCCGCCCAGGCGAAAATCGCGCAATTCGTTTTCGATTATCTTTTTGCGGGCACGGTTCAGATTTTCAAATTCCGGATCATTGTGCAGTTGTTTGAATTTCTCGAACAACACCTGGTCTTGCGCCAGCTCGGCGAAATACTGGGTGACCAGCGGCAGATTGGCGTTGTACACCTCGCGCAATTCCGGGCTGTTCATCACGGCGTTCAGGTGCGACACCTGCCCCCAGGCGCGCGACAGGCGCTCATTGGCATCCTCCATCGGCTGCACGAAATTCCGCCAGGTTGGTGCGGCATTATCGCTGCGCGCCTGGTCGACAGCCACACGGCCAGCGGCCAGCAGTTGCGCTATCGCCGGGGTGATATGTTTGGTACGGATATCCGCAAAGCGCGGTAGTCCGGAAAAATCGAGCAGGGGATTGGTCATGCTAACCTGTGAAGGGTGATTTCAACTGTGTTAGTTGAGAGAAACAGATGGGTGCCACGACGAGGGGCTAATTTTCGTACACGATGCTGCCGTCGACCAGAGTATATTTTACCCTGCCCTGTAGTTCCATGCCCAGGAACGGTGTATTTTTCCCCTGGCTTTTAAGCGCAGATGCTTCCACTTTCCAATATTGATCGGGATCGAAAATGCACAGGTCGGCAGCGGTACCGGCGGATAGACGACCGGCATCCACGCCAAGTATTCTGGCGGGTTCCACGGTAATTTTGGCCAGCGCTGCGGACAGCGGTATTTTCATTTCCAGCGCCCACTTTAAAGTAAGCGGCAGCAGCAATTCCAGACCAGTGGCGCCGACCTCAGCTTCACCGAAAGGCAACAGCTTGGCATCTTCGTCCACCGGCGCGTGGTCGGAACAGACCGCGTCTATGGTACCGTCCATCAGACCGGCGCGTAGCGCGTCACGGTCACTCAATCCGCGCAGCGGCGGCACAAGATGACAATTGGAATCGAAAAAGCCAATGTCCATTTCGGAGAGATGCAGGTGATTGATCGCTACATCGCAGGTGATGGACAGACCTTGCTGCCTGGCCGCGCGTACCATGGCGACGCCTTCCGCGCTGGACAGCCGGCACAAATGTATTCTGGCGCCGGTTTCTCTTGCCAGCAAAACGATATTCGACAAAGCGATAGTTTCCGCGCATACGGGAATTGCCGGTAGACCCAATCGGGTCGCCACTTCACCATCATGAGCTACACCGTTATTGGCGAGGCTCACATCCTGAGGGCGCAGCCACACGCCAAAGCCGAAGGTGGCGGCATACTGCATCGCCTGCATCATTACCAGCGTGTCAGTGAGGGGTGCATCGGATTGACCGAAAGCAACGCAGCCTGCATCGCGCAATTCGGCCATTTCGGTTAAGCGCTCACCCTTCAGGCCTTGAGTAAGTGCACCGATGGGATAGACGCGGGCCTGGTTGAGGCTCCGGGCGCGGTGCTTGAGCATTTCCACCAACCCCGGTTCGTCCAGCGGCGGATCGGTATCAGGCGGGCATGCCAGGCTGGTGACGCCACCCGCCACCGCCGCATCCATTTCCGATTCGAGCGTGGCCTTGTATTCAAAACCCGGTTCACGCAGTCGTGCCGACAGATCCACTAGGCCGGGACATACCACCAGCCCTTTCGCGTCTATCACGCGATTGGCCTGGAAGCTGTTTGGTACGGCGCCGGTTGCAACGATTTTCCCGGCAGCGATGAACACGTCCATGACAGCATCAATCCCGTTCTTGGGATCAATCAGGTGTCCGTTTTTAATCTGGATTTTCATATGACTCTTCAGTTTCCCGCCAGAATCGACATTACCGCCATCCGTACCGCGATGCCGAATGTCACTTGCGGCAATATCACCGACTGTTTGCCATCGGCTACGGCGGAATCAATTTCAATGCCGCGATTCATCGGCCCGGGGTGCAGCACAATGGCATCGTGCCTGGCAAGCGCCAGTTTTTCCTGCGTCAGTCCGTAATACTTGAAATACTCCTCGGAACTGGGAAGGCTTGCACCCAGCATGCGTTCATTTTGCAAACGCAGCATCAGCAGCACATCGACGTCTTTCAATCCCTGCGCCATGTCATGGTAGACATGCACACCCAGGCGCTCGACCTTGGTAGGCAGCAGGGTTTTAGGTGCGATGACCCGCACCTCCGGCACACCCAATGTAGTCAGCGCGTGTATCTGCGAACGCGCCACCCGTGAGTGCAGGATATCGCCGACGATGGCCACGCGCAGATTATGGAAATCGCGTTTGTAGTGGCGGATGGTGAACATATCGAGCAATGCCTGGGTGGGGTGCGCGTGACGTCCATCGCCGGCGTTGATAACGTGAATCTCGGGCCGTACATGGCGCGCGATCAAATGCGCTGCGCCACTTTGCGAGTGCCGTACGATAAACATGTCGGCATGCATGGCCGAGAGATTGTCTACCGTGTCCAGCAGCGTTTCCCCTTTGGATTGGGAGGAAACCGCGATGTTGAGATTGACCACATCCGCTGACAGGCGTTTGGCGGCGATTTCGAAGGTGGTGCGGGTGCGGGTGCTGGGTTCAAAGAACAGGTTGAATATGGACTTGCCGCGCAGCAGTGGAACTTTCTTGATGTCACGTTCGGTGACGCCGACAAAGGACTCCGCAGTGTCGAGTATGTTCAGCAGAATGGAAGCAGGTAGCCCCTCGGTGGTGAGAAGATGTTGCAGTTCGCCGTGTTTATTTAGCTGCGGATTATTATTCATTGTCCCGGAGGGCTTTTGTCATATAGGCTCAGGCTCAATTTTCCATCATTGCTCCGTTCTAGCGCCAGCATTTTATGCTCCGGCAGGGCAAGCATCCCACCAACATACTGGGCGGCGATAGGCATCTCTCTGCCGCCCCGGTCTACCAATGCGGCAAGACGGATGCTGGCCGGGCGACCGTAATCGAACAGCTCGTTGATGGCGGCGCGGATGGTGCGCCCAGTGTAGAGTACGTCGTCCACCAGGATGATGTGGCTGCCTTCCACCTCGAACGGGATGTCCGAAGGTTTGACCTGGGGGTGCAGACCGATTTGACCAAAATCGTCGCGATAGAATGAAACATCCAGGGTACCCAACGGGAGCGTAAGCCCCAGATCCCGGTGCAGTCGCTCTGCCAGCCATACGCCGCCGGTATAAATGCCCACCAAGGCGGTGTTGCCGGAAACCTCAGGCCGTATTTTCCCGGTCAGGTCGGCAAGCAATTGTTCTGCGTCAGGCAGGTGCATAATGTCCATCGAAATAAGATTGCAAGATCTGCTGCGCTGCCACCTGATCCAGCAGCGGTTTCTGTTTCTTCCCTTTGACGCCCGCTTCCCGCAGCGCTGTGCTGGCAGTAATGGAAGTATAACGCTCATCTACCAGCGCAGTCTTGATGTTGAAGCGACCTTCCAGGCGGCGTGCGAAACGTCGGCTCAGCCGGGTCAGTTCGTGCTCGGTACCATCGGCATGCGTGGGCAACCCCACTACCAGTAGCACCGGCTGCCATTCTTCGATCAGTTTGGCGATGCTGTCAAAACGCCGCTCGGTAAGCACATCGCTCACTGTGGCAAGAGGATGCGCCAAACCCAACTGCCGATCGCCCACCGCTACACCGATGTGTTTTTCGCCGAAGTCGAAAGCCATCACCGTCCCCATGGAAGTGTGACTGGTCTCAAGTGCCAAGTGTTGATTTGCCTGATTCTGCATGAAATGGCCGATTAACGCCGAACAATGTTCTCAAGAATGCCCTACCTCATCTGACAGACTGGAGAAATCAATTCCCAGCAATTGCATCGCCGCAGCCAGTCGTTGTTCGGATGGCAGCTCGAACATGATGCTGGGTGATGCGGGCACGGTGAGCCACGCATTCTGGGTCAGTTCATGCTCAAGTTGGCCGGGCGCCCACCCCGAGCAGCCCAACGTTACCAGCGCCTGTCTGGGGCCTTTTCCGCATGCAATCGCCTGCAGGATGTCGAGTGAGGTAGTGAGGCCCACTTCCTGATTTACCGTCATGGTGGATTGCCAGCCATCTGCCGGTTGATGCAGCACGAAGCCGCGATCCAGTTGCACCGGTCCGCCAAACAATACCGGTAATCCTTTAAGAGACAGGTTGGTAATAGGAATGCCAAGCTGATCAAACATATCCTCCAGCATCAGCTCAGTGGGCCGGTTGACCACCAGGCCCAGCGCACCCTGTTCGTTGTGTTCGCAGATATAGGTGAGAGTTTTGGAAAATGAAGGGTCTGCCATGGCCGGCATGGCGATCAGAAAATGGTGGGTCAGATTGACGCTTTGCATGGATGAGTTAACTGCATGTTTGCCATTGTAAACCGGTTGCCGTTTCTCCACAATTTTCAAGAAGGGTATAACTATTTAGATCTAATGGCAGACCATGGATAGCCGTACCAGGCGACTGGCAAACCATGAATCATGCGGCATCACGCCGCAGTCCCTCTGAGTTATTCAGGCAATCGGAGCATCCACAAACACTGCCGCATCTTGCAGGCTATGCCCTGCCCTGCCAAGCCTTTTCATTGTAGAACGAATTGTTTCAATTATCGTGCAGGTAGTTGGAATCGAGATGTTGCTGATAAAATTTGGCGCAAACAAAAACCCCCGGGGTTGAGCCGGGGGTTTGCTGGGTGATATTTTCCAGTGAGATTTCCACATGCCGGGTTTTCTCACCCTTCTGCTCGTGGCCGCCTCTACAGCTGTCTTCTCTTACTTGGCGGCGGACGGGGCTACCGTCTTCAGTACGGTGGGACCGGTGACTGTGATATCCCGGCGGAGTTGATCCATATTCACGCTCTGGTTGTTGATACCATCAACCCTCTCGATGTCGTCGACCCTTTTGAACGCGCCGGCCTTGGTGCGATAGTCAATGATCGCTTTGGCTTTGGTGGAAGTGATGCCTGAATTTTTCAGAGTTTCAAGCTCAGCCTGAGTGGCGGTGTTGATGTTGACATACGCGTAGGCGCTGCCGGTAAATGCAAACAGTGTGGCAATGATTATGAACAAATTTTTCATGGTTTCTCCCTTAGATTAAAAATGGATAACTGGATCACAATAACACAGAATTCCCTTCCCGCTACAAGTCTATAAAAATACGCCGGGTTGTCAGAATCGGCAGCCGAGATTGATGGCCAGCGGGTTTATTTCGACAGCCTGGTTCCCCTCGCCTTTTGTCCGCATCCGGATCGCTTTAGAAGCCGATCCCGAGGTAACCGCCGGCAGTCACGCCGTCGATTCTGATGTTGTCGTTCCTGCCACTGGTCAGGTGATAACGCGCATCAAGGCCGACAAAGAAGCTTTTCCAGATTCTGTAATCGACACCGGCACCAAACATGACTCCCGGAATCAATACCGTAATGGATTCAGACGGCGGGCTGATCACATGGATACCGAGGCCTGCAGGGATAATCCAGGGTCTGAGCCGGCTACCCTCGAAAAATTTGATTTTCGGCGCTGCGGTCAAAGTAAGCTGGCTGACATTTACGCCGGCACCCGCAGGGGGAAGCCCGTTGGCTCGTACGTTGGAGCCGAATTCCTTGTACTCGAACATCAATTCAGACGCGACGCTGGTCCTCGGCGCCAAGCCCCAGGCGTCTTTGGTCAGGTTCCAGTCAAAGCCCGCGCCGATATACCACGCATCTTTATCGGCCACCCCTCCGGCGCCACCAGCACCACCACTATTTATGGATACGCCGTTGCGCGGATCATTGGCATGCGCGAAGCCACCGCGGAAGAACAGCATGTGGCTCTTGCGATCCAGGCGTTTGTCCATAATATCCGTCATTTCTATAGCATGCTCCGCTTTTTCTTGGGCTGTTCTCGTATATTCTTTAGCGTGCGACGCCTTTTCTTCGATCTGTATCGTTTTTTCTTCGATCGCCATAACTTTCTGCGCTTCCCGCGCAGATTCGGATTTCACCTGGTTCAGTTCGTTCCGGAGAGCTTGCAACTGACTTTCCATTTGTTTGAGCGCCCGTTCCAGAGCCTGGGTTCTTGCGTCCTGAGCAGAAGCCGGCGGCGCAACCGTCGCCATGACAATGACGAGTGAACCGACAGCCACGCGGACGGCCAGCCGTGTTTTATCAAGAAAATGTTTCATTTAGCTTTTCTCCTTACTATCGAACTTTGTTTTATCGGGCACTGTTTCAGCCATGGCAGCGGCGGGAAGCAGCAGGGAAATTCAAAACAAGACAACGAATTGCAGTTTTTTCATGATATGTCGACCTTTCGACGGACTACCAAAAGAGATAACGAGACATCTGTATCTCAATATGGATGATATTACGCGTGGCAAGAAATAAATGTCAACGATTTTTTGGAGAATTGGCGCGGAGCTATCCTGCCGGTTGGCAGACAGGGATAGAACTAGGTGATTATCCCCCGGAAGGAGAAAAACCAGGGGGGAAGCCAGACGGCTTGGTGCGTTGCCGGATTTGCCGGCGGTATAAACCGGGATTATAATCGGCGCGACGCGGCCTTATCGCGTAGCGTCCGTGTTGACTGCCGGGTTATGCTGCTCCGTGCCGTATTTGGCAGGCGTCTCAAGCAACATGTATTGGGTTTGGTTTTCCTTGCGGCGTTCTGTAGAAATTGCAATGAAGTTTGTGACCAACGCTTCAATAACGGGATTTCTATTTTCTTCTTTACCACCAACGTGATAAAAGTGTTCTCGTGTAAGAACACTATGCTCTGACCAAAGGCTTTTCACATATTCATTTTCGCGGTAATCATTGTGATGCCATGTTGACAAAATGAATCTTCCGCTGAAACTGGAGAGCTTATTAAATAGTTCCCGTTCGTGAGCATCACCCTATCCATTGTAGTAATCAACATGCCTATCAATGTATGGCGGGTCACAGTAAATAATGTCGGTTGAGGATGCTTCTTCAATTGTCTTGTTAAAGTCTTGGCATTTGAAGGTGAATTCTTTCGTCTTAATGAGTTTGCTCGCCCAGCTAACTTGGTTGGTAATCTTCGTTATGTAGGCCTGCGCAAATCGCTGTGGCTTTCTACAAAACGGGATATTGAAGCCGCCCTTTCGATTGAATCGAATCATGCCATTAAAGCCGGCACGATTAACGAATAAGAAATCGAGTGGTGAGTGTTCTGAATTAAATCGGTCTCTCACGAAGTAATAGTGATCTTCGCCCTTGGACAACAGCATTCCCCCTTCGCGGATCAGATACTCTCTGACCACTTCGGGCGTTATTACACCAGATGCTATGCCGGAGTAGAAGTTAACAAGGTGGGGGTTTGTATCGCACAAAATGGCGCGCCGTGGCGCAACATTAAAGGCCACGGCCCTAGTACCCATGAATGGTTCAATCCACGTGCCATTGAAGTCGCTCGGAACTATGCTCTGTATCCACGGCACAAGCTTGGTTTTTATGCCTTGCGACTTAATCGGTGGTACACCAACTTTCGTGATCATGCTTTGCCATTCTTCTTATCTACAACCAAAGAAGCGTCGCCATTCTTGTGCTCAACGAATTCACGAAGAGTAGAAATCCTTTTCGTACCGCCTTTTCCGTCTTGGACGGTGATTTTCTTGTAATTCATCCAGTATTCATCAAACCAGTGCTCACCAAGCTTTGAGAACATGCCTTTACCGCTGATTATGTCGGCTATGTTTTTGATACTGCCGATGTTGGCTGTGTTGCCACTTCCTCCTTTGTCACTTGCAATTTTCCACTTTTCAGTAACAAAAAAGTGGAAATTTCTTGCTACGGAAGCAATGGAATGCAGTTCATCAATGCCGTGGGCTTTTGTTTCATCAATGGTTGCTCCGTCCGTCCTGTCGTAAATGATTCCAAGACAGAAATGCCCTGAATATGAACCGTAGGGGAACTGAATGTTTTTGGTGCTGGTTCTATTCTCAAAATACTCTCCATGTGAACCAAGCGTAAAGCCATTGCATAAATGCGGCTTCTTGGGATTTCTGTATGTGGTCTTGAAGTCAACGGCGAATCTTACGGACTCGTCACTGGCTTTGACAAACGATATATCAGGATAGTAATTCTGATGATCAGCAAGAACGACCTTGTATTTGTTGGCTTGTGCAAACGCAAGGATTTTCGGGAAGAGGTGAATTTCAAGAATCTTCGACACAATCTTGGTATCCGATGAGATCGTGTAAACTTTCTTGAAAATTTCTCTTTTTCGGTCATCTGATTGCCGCTCTGAATATGGTCAATTGGATATGTGGCAGACTATCGCACATGTCAGGAACTGGTGGGGTTGCTTGTTAGGTACAATCTGAGAATCTGAGATTATGTGCGCAGCTTCAGCTCACTAAAGGCGGCTGCGGGTAAGTCAGTCAGTTGATATTTGCCGCTCATTACTGCGGCAGCGAGAATATCCAGGGTCTGATCTTTTAGCAGCCTTACGATCTCCTGCTTGATTGGAGACCACTTTGCATGCATCGGGCAGGGTACTTTGTCACTGCAAATCTTGAGTCCCAGTACACAATCCTCAGTAAATCCCGGACCTTCGGTAATGAGGACGACCTGCATCAAGGTGATTTTTTCGCCCTCTTCCCGCAGGCAGAAGCCACCTTGCTTGCCGCGGTAAGAGTAAAGCAGGTTGCCTCTGCACAGGTTCTGTAGCACCTTGGCGAGATAGGTGGGCGGCGCCCCCAAATTCTCGGCAATGGTACGATTCAACACCGACACGCCGCGCGGCTGCGTGGCCATGTAAATGAGCGCCTGAATAGCGTACTGGGTGGTGCGGGATAGAATCATCGGAGTTCTCTATTTTTGTGAGCCTTCAATCACCTGCGGAAAAACGACATCGCCGAGCTACAAAGGATGTGTTTATCTTAATATCAAATCAGTATATTGTAAAATTGTAAGTGAAGGGATTGTTCTTCTTTCCCTTCACGCCAAGTATGACGGGCATTTGATCAACGACTGTTTAATTCTTGCTAAATGATTCCGTGGTTAGTTCCTCACATGCCTTTCCCGCCGCTGGAAGCTGCACTTGCCAAGCCCAACGGCCTGCTTGCCGCCGGTGGCGACCTTACGCCGCAACGTTTGATTGAGGCTTATCGCTGCGGAATTTTCCCCTGGTTCAACGCCGGGGAGCCTATTCTCTGGTGGAGCCCTGATCCGCGCATGGTGCTGTTACCCGGCGAGCTTAGAATTTCTCGCTCGCTGAATAAAGCTCTCAACAAGGGTAATTACGAAATCCGTGTGGATAGCGCCTTCAGTCAGGTCATGCAGGCTTGCGCCGCGCCGCGCAAGGGACAGGCAGGGACCTGGATACATCCCGAGATGATTTCGGCCTACGCTACGCTGCATGAAATCGGGCTGGCCCATTCAGTTGAAACCTGGGTGGACAGCGAGCTGGTGGGGGGGCTATACGGTATCAGTCAGGGAAAAATGTTTTTTGGTGAATCCATGTTTTCCCATATTCCTGATGCTTCCAAAATCGCATTCGTGCATTTGGTGCGACAGTTGCAGCGCTGGGATTTTGGCATGATCGATTGCCAGATGAAAACCGCTCATCTCGCATCCTTTGGTGCGCGCGAAATTCCTCGCACAGAGTTTAGTCAAAGATTAAAAGAATTGATAAACTACCCTGAACGAATTGAGAAATGGCGGTTTGATCATGAGTCGGCTGAATGACCTCCCTGCATCAGCGTTGCAGTTCTACACCACTGCATCTTATGCGTGCAGCTATCTGCCGGAGAAATTGGCGCGCTCCCAGGTAGCGACACCCGGCCATCTGGTCGATACGGATGCCTACGGGAAACTGCTACAGGCCGGTTTTCGTCGCAGCGGCGCTTTTACCTATCGGCCCTATTGCGATCACTGCCGCGCCTGTGTGCCGGTGCGAATTATCGTTGATGAATTTACTCCCAGTCGTGCCCAGCAGCGGGCCCGGAAACGGCACCAGCATCTGGTTGCGACCCGGCATGAGCTGTATTACCACCCGCAGCACTATGCGCTCTATCTGCGCTACCAGGCGCAACGCCATTGCGGCGGCGGCATGGATCGCGACAGTCGCGAGCAGTACCGTCATTTCCTGCTGCAGAGCAACGTCAATTCCAGGCTGATTGAGTTTCACGAGAACGATCAGTTGCGCATGATCAGCATTATTGATGAACTGCCTCACGGTATCTCTTCGGTCTATACATTCTTCGATCCGGATGTGCCGGGTGCAAGCTTCGGCACCCACAACATCCTGTGGCAAGTACAGCAATGCCGTGCACTCGGCTTGCCTTATCTTTATCTTGGTTACTGGATCAGGCAGAACCGGAAAATGAACTACAAGGCCAATTTCCAACCACTGCAAGGCCTGATCGACGGGCAATGGCGGCTGTTGGACGGTAACGCGATAGATTGCGGGTAGTCATCTGTCCATGATTTGCACCAGAGTTTATCGCCGTAGCGCGCGTATCTCTGCTGCGCGTTTCTCCAACGGCACTGCTTTGCTGGCATGACCAATGTCACGATACAGTTGTGCCAGATTTTCAAGGCCGGTAGCCACATTGGGATGATCCGGACCGAACGCCTTTTCCGAGATCGCCAGCGCTCGTCTGAACAGCGGTTCGGCATTGGGGTATTTTCCCTGGTCTCTGTACAATCCTGCCAGATTATTCAGACCGAGCGCCACGTTCGGGTGTTCCGCACCAAGTGCCTTCTGCGAAATCGCCAGGACACGCTTATATAGTGGTTCGGCCTGCGCATACTGTTGTTGTGCGTGGTACAGCAGTGCCAGATTATTCAGACTTATGGCCACATTGGGATGATCCGGGCCGTAGATTTTCTCCAGAATTGCCAATGCACGTTTATGCAGCGGCTCAGCCTGCGCATACCGTCCTTGAGCATGGTACAGTTGCGCCAGGTTATTCAGACTCGCGGCGACATCAGGATGATCCGGACCGTGGGCTTTTTCATCAATTGCCAGCGCCCGTTGGTACAGCGGCTCAGCCAGGGCGTATCGTTCCTGGGCGCTGTACAGCAATGCCAGACTATTCAGACTGGTAGCCACATCAGGGTGATCCGGGCCAAGCGCTTGTTCGGCCACTTGCAGAGCTTGTTTCGCCACTTCCGTCGCGCGCGTATATTGCCCCTGACGATACAGCAAATCAGCCTGCTGGGTGAGTGCATTCCATCCGGGTGCGGCGGCATGGCTATACGCGCTTGTTGTCAGACCAAGCGTGAGGAGGGTCAAGGCAAGAGAGGAGGTGGCTATTTTCATAGATCGACTGATTGGGATTGATGTGGAAAACAATGAATCGCGCGCCACCCAATCCACTGTGATTATCCCCATGGTTGATCCGGGTAGAGAACTGTCAAGCCTTAGAACTGCATCCGTTCAATTTACCATGGAGTATGCGCAAAGGGACAAACACTATTTCCTGGATGAGTGATGCGCTCAACTAACTCTGCATCCTCCACGCATCCACGGTCTTTTCCGGGTTAAAATCAGCCCATGCTCTATTCTCTGTTCCGCCCGTTGCTGTTCAGTCTCGACCCCGAAACTGCACACTGCATCACATTCAATGCAATCGAGAAAGCCCGCCAGCTCGGGCTGCTTCCGGGCCATCCGTTTGCCTGCCAGCCGCACAATGTCATGGGTCTTGATTTCCCCAACCCGGTCGGTCTGGCCGCCGGTCTGGACAAGGACGGCGATCATATCGACGCGCTTGCCGCGCTCGGTTTCGGCTTCATCGAGATAGGCACGGTCACACCCCGTCCCCAGCCCGGGAATCCGCAGCCGCGTCTGTTTCGCCTCCCGCAGGCCAACGCCATCATCAACCGTCTGGGTTTCAATAATCACGGCGTGGACAAACTGGTAGCGAATGTCAAACGTTCGAGTTACCACGGCATACTGGGTATCAACATTGGCAAGAATTTTGATACTCCGGTGGATAGAGCCGCTGATGATTACCTGTTTTGCCTGCGCGAAGTTTACGCTCATGCCAGTTATGTAGTGGTCAATATTTCCTCGCCCAATACGCCCAATCTGCGGCAATTGCAGAATGCTGCGGAACTGGATCTTTTGCTGGCTGCGCTGAAAGCGGAACAGGGAAAACTCGCTGATCAACATGGCAGATACACGCCGCTGGCGGTGAAGATTGCCCCTGATCTGGAACCGCCGCAAATCGAAGCCATTGCCGCACTGCTGATGCGGCACCGGATTGACGGCGTCATTGCTACCAACACCACGCTTTCACGGATTGGAGTGGAAGCATTGCCGCATGCGCGCGAAGCCGGTGGATTGAGCGGCGCACCGCTGACACAACGTGCCACTGCGGTTATCCGCCAATTGCATGCCGCGCTGCAAGGGGCGCTGCCTATTATCGGTGTGGGCGGCATCATGTGTTCGGCAGACGCAAAGGAAAAAATGGACGCGGGCGCAAACCTGGTGCAAATCTACACCGGCCTGATTTATCGCGGTCCCGATCTGGTGCGCGCGGCGGTACAGGCAGTGTGTGCACCATGAATCCCGCAGTAGCCGAATAAAGCCGTATTGTCGTTGATGCTGCGGACTGAAACGGCGATAATCCGCGTTTTCTGACCTTGTCATTATCTCCGGTGCAGCGCCGGATTATCCGTACTCAGGCTCTGGATGAGAAAAGATCTGCTGATAGAAAAAATAGATGCCATCCTGCCGCAAACCCAGTGCCGCCAGTGTGGTCTTCCTGGTTGCAGGCCTTATGCGGCAGCAATTACGGAAGGCACTGCGAATATCAATCAGTGTCCGCCCGGTGATGAGGCAGGCATCCAGAAACTGGCCGATTTGCTGGGGGTCAGGCCGATAGCGCTGAATACCGCGCATGGCGTGCCCAAACCAATGGCGGTGGCGCTGATAGACGAGCAGATTTGCATCGGTTGTACTCTTTGCATCGAGGCTTGCCCGGTGGATGCGATTGTCGGTGCCACCAGGCAGATGCACACTGTGATCGCTGTTGAATGCACCGGCTGTGAACTCTGCCTTGCACCCTGTCCCGTGGATTGTATCAGCATGATCCCGGTTGTGAAACAAGTCAGCGCTGCAGCATACGAACCTCGCATTGCCAGCGATGACTGGTTGCTGCGCGAGAATGAGATGAAAAAGAAAACGGCTGACCGTGCACGTGCGCGCCACCAGTTCAGGCTGCAAAGACTTGAGCGTGAAAAACAGGAGCAGGCAGAAAAGCTTGCGCAACAAACTGGAACAGCAGCCGGCGATCCCAGGAAAGCTGCAATTCTAGCAGCGCTGAAACGCACTATGGCGGCCCGCTCGGACAACTGAAAGAAAAAATAACCAGATTACTCCGTAGCTGAATATCTTTCTATCTAACCCATGAATCCAAGCAAACGCCGCGAAATTTTTACCCGCTTCAGGGCGGCTAACCCTCATCCCACGACCGAACTGGAATACAGCACACCATTCGAGCTGCTGGTGGCAGTGGTACTTTCCGCCCAGGCTACCGACAAGGGCGTGAATCTGGCAACCAGGAAATTGTTCCCCCAAGCCAATACGCCGGAAAAGATTCTCGCGCTGGGGGAGACCGGATTGCGCGATGCTATCAAGAGCATTGGACTATTTAAAACCAAGGCGAAGAACATTCTGGCCACTTGCAAACTGCTGATTCAGCATCATGGCAGCCAGGTGCCACAGACGCGTGATCAACTGGAGAAACTTCCTGGTGTGGGACGCAAGACCGCCAACGTGATGCTGAATACCGCGTTTGGCGAGCCCACCATTGCGGTGGATACGCATATTTTCCGGGTTGCCAACCGCACTGGCATCGCCCCTGGGAAAAATGTACTGGAAGTGGAACTGAAGCTGCTGAAATTCATCCCGCAGGAATTTCGCCATGACGCCCATCACTGGCTGATTCTGCATGGACGCTATGTGTGCAAGGCGCGCAAGCCGGAATGCGCAGTGTGCAGCATCAACGATTTGTGCGAGTTCAAGCAGAAGACCTTGAAAAATAATTCCATTTGAATGCTGGCATATTGAATGTTCAATCCTTCCAGAGACCAGGCGCGGCAGCTCTTCTTTGACACCTGGCGCAAGTACCGCCAGCGGGAAATTCTTTCCGGCATGGAAGACATGGCGCTGGAGGTCATCCTGCTGCACCCGGAATACCAGGCCATAGTGGCTGACGAAGACCGTTATCGCGACAAGGATTACCTGCCGGAAATGGGAGATACCAACCCTTTTCTGCACATGAGCATGCATGTCGCCATCAAGGAGCAGCTTTCCATAGATCAACCGGTGGGAATACGCGCTCGTTTCGAGCGCCTGCTGAAAAGAACCGGCAGCGAGCACGAAGCCATGCACCAAATCATGGAATGTCTTGCGGAAATGATCTGGCAGGCACAACGCAGCCAGTCGGCACCGGATGCCACGATCTATTTTGATTGCCTGGATAGGCAGGAGAATTGATCAACGATCAATAAAAAAACAGGACGCAAACGCGTCCTGTTTTTTTATGCGTGGTTCTGGTTATGCTATCTGGTTCTCAGACCGGACTGAGTCGCATAATAGGCCGCCAGATTTTCAACATCTTCCTTGCTCAAGGCTGCGGCCATGCCGGCCATGATGGGGTCTTTGCGAGCGCCCGACTTATAGTCGTTCAGAGCTTTTGACAGATAGTCCGCATGCTGGCCACCGAGCTTGGGAAAATTCGGGGCAGGGCTATTGCCGTCGGCGCCATGACACGCGGCACAGGTTTCTCCCGCTTTTCTCTTGCCGGCTTCGATATCGGCCGCTATCCCCTGTCCAGAAATCAGCAGCAATGCGCCGCTCATTGCGGCAATGATGATTTTATTCATGACGATTTCCTTACGTGAATGACGAAATTATTTACTGCCGCTGGTGTAATAGGCAACCAGATCCTTCATATCCTGCGCTGTAAGGGTAACCGCGATGGCATCCATACTGGGATGGCTACGGTTGCCGGATTTGTAGCCTTCCAGCGCCTTGATCATATACTCGCCGTGCTGCCCTCTGAGCTTGGGCACATGGTAAACCTTGGGGAAAGCGGTACGATAGCCTTCTAGATTATGGCAGCCGTCACACATGGAAGCCTTCTGCTTGCCCGCAGCGGCATCGCCGCCAGCTTGAGCCTGAGCTACACTGGAAATCGCCAGGAGCAGGCTTCCGGCAAGTAGTTTCACCATTGCTGATTGTTTCATTGTGGGCACCCCCTCTTCAAAAAGAGCAACTGTAAACGATGTGTCATTTTCGGTCAATGCATAATGTGGCAAGAAACACTGGAATCTGTCACTATTTTTTTCCGCCGGCCGTCGCGTGTTTTGCTTCCAGTTCATCCCATCGAGCAAGACAGCTTATGAGTTCTTCCTCGATGGCGGCAAAGCGTGCTTGCAGCGCTCTTGCTTCCTCCGGGTTGTCGCGGTAAATAGCCGGGGTACCGAGCAGGTGGGTAATGTCAGCCTGCTCCCGTTCCAGGGTTTCGATTTTCGCTGGCAGTGCCTCCAGTTCGCGCATTTCATTGGAGCTCAATTTGACGCGGTGGCTCGGTTTGGACACTTTTGCCGATGAGGCCAGGGGCTGTGGTTGAGCCGTTTCCTGCTTCGCCGCCGTTTTCACGAAGTTCTTCGCCCGCACCCAGTCATCGTAGCCGCCAACGTATTCCCGCAGTATGCCATCACCCTCAAATGCGATCACCTGAGTCACCACGTTGTCGAGAAATGCGCGATCATGGCTGACCAGGAACAGGGTGCCGGAATACTCTTGCAGCAACACTTCCAGTAACTCCAGGGTTTCGATATCCAGATCGTTGGTGGGCTCATCGAGCACCAGCACATTGCTGGGACGGGTGAATAAGCGTGCCAGCAACAGCCGGTTGCGCTCGCCGCCGGAGAGCGATTTCACGGGTGAGCGCGCTCGCTCTGGCGCAAACAGAAAATCTTCCAGATAGCTGATGACATGTTTCTTCGCCCCGCCGATTTCGATGAAATCCGAGCCTTGGCTGATGGTGTCTATCAGTGTCGCTTCCTCATTCAGTTGCTCGCGCATCTGATCGAAATAAGCCACGGCAAGTTTGGTACCCTGCCGCACTATGCCGCTATCGGGCTGCAATTCACCCAGTATCAGCTTCAGCAGGGTGGACTTTCCGGCGCCATTAGGTCCTAGTAGCCCCACCCGGTCGCCACGCATGATGCGGCAGGAAAAATCCTTGATGACGACTTTGTCGCCATAACTTTTGCTGACGTGCTCCAATTCAGCTACCACGCGCCCGGATCGTGCACCTTCATCCACGCTGAGATTGACCGTTCCCACCCGGTTGCGCCGCGCCGCCCGCTCCAGCCGCAACGCCTCCAGCTGCCGTACTCTGCCTTCATTGCGCGTACGGCGTGCCTGTATGCCTTTGCGTATCCAGATTTCTTCTTGCGCCAGTACCTTGTCAAATTTCTGGTTGTGGGTGGCCTCAACTTCCAGCATCTCCTCCTTTTTGCTCTGATATTCTGCGAACTTGCACGGAAATGTTGCTAACTTACCACGGTCAAGCTCGATAATGCGTGTCGCCACATTATCCAGAAAACGCCGGTCATGAGTGACGAATAGCACGCTGCCGGCAAAATCCTTGAGCAACCCTTCCAGCCATTCAATGGAGGAAAAATCCAGGTGATTGGTTGGCTCATCCAGCAGCAGCACGTCGGGCGACACTACCAGTGCGCGCGCCAGCGCGACCCGCTTTTTCAGTCCGCCGGAAAGGTGTCCGATCAAAGTATCTTCGGGAAGGTTAAGCTGGTGGATGACGGTCTCCACCTTGCCCTGGATGCGCCAACCATCCTGGGCTTCCAGCTTGCCCTGCAAATCCTGCAAGCGATCAAGCAGTGCTTCGGTATCTCCTGCACCGTCACTCAAAGCATGAGACACCTCGTGGTAATCGAGCAGCACCTGACTGACCGCACCCAAGCCGATGGACACTTCCTGGAACACCGTATTGGCTGCATCCAGTTCCGGTTCCTGCGGCACATAGGCCAGTTTCAATGCAGGTGCGCGCCATACCTTGCCGTCATCCAGCTTGATTTCGCCCGCCAGAACGCGCAGTAAACTGGACTTGCCGCCACCATTCCGGCCGATCAGGCCGATGCGCTCGCCCGGATCAAGCTGCAAATCCACATGATTAAGCAGCGCATGGTGACCAAAGGCAAGACAGACTTTTTCGAGAGTAATGAGAGGCATGGGTGTGGAAATGGGGGTTCAGCAGATTGGCAGGGGCGGGATTCTGCCATGCTTCGTGGGGTTTGGCAAAGTATCCGCGCATCACCTGCGTGAGATTGGATCAGATCGGAACGCGAGCCCTGGTCCAGGGTTCATGCTTCACGACTCACTCAATCAGTTTCTTCTTCAACAGCTCATTTACTTGTGCAGGGTTGGCCTTACCCTTGGTGGCCTTCATCGCCTGGCCAACAAGGGAATTAAAAGCTTTTTCTTTGCCATTGCGATAATCGGCCACCTGCTGCGGGTTGGCGGCAAGAATGCCGTCTATGAGTTGCTCGATCTCGCCCGCGTCCGAAATCTGTTTCAGACCCTTGGTTCCGATAATGATGTCGGCATCACCGCCGCATTCGCCGCGCCACATGGCGTCGAACACGTCTTTAGCGGTTTTTCCCGAAACAGTTCCGTCGCTGATGCATAACAGCAGTCCCGCCAATTGTGCCGGGCTGACAGGGCATTGCGCGATGTCCAGCGCTTCTTTGTGCAAGCGTCCGCTTACCTCGCCCATAATCCAGTTGGCGCAGAGCTTGGCCTGTGCCGGCAGCAGCTTCACCGTGCTCTCAAAATAACCCGCCATTTCCCTGGTCGCAGTCAGCACCCCGGCATCGTATGCGGAAAGGCCATGCTCGGCCACATAGCTACTGCGTTTGGCTTCAGGCAACTCCGGCAGCATTGCGCGCACGCGATTGATCCAATCTGCGGAGATTTCGAGCGGCAGCAAATCCGGATCAGGGAAGTAGCGATAATCCTGCGCGTCTTCCTTGCTGCGCATGGTGCGGGTCTCATCTTTGTCCGAGTCGTAGAGCCGGGTTTCCTGGCGTATGGTTCCGCCATCTTCCAGAATCTCCATCTGCCGCCTGGCCTCGTAGTCGATCGCCTTTTCAAGAAAACGGAATGAGTTGAGATTCTTGATTTCGCAGCGGGTGCCGAGCTTGTCCGATCCGTGGGGCCGCACCGACACATTGGCGTCGCAGCGGAACGAGCCTTCCTGCATGTTGCCGTCGCAGATGTCGATCCAGCGCACCAGCGAGTGCAGGGTTTTGGCAAAAGCCACCGCTTCCGCGCTGCTGCGCATGTCCGGCTCGGAGACGATCTCCAGCAGCGGTGTGCCGGCACGATTCAGGTCAATGCCCGTCATGCCATGAAAATCCTCATGCAGTGACTTGCCCGCATCTTCCTCCAGGTGTGCACGGGTGAGGCGGATGGTTTTCTCGTGTTCGTTCCCATCGTCGCCGACCGGAATCTTTACGCTGCCGCCGGCGACCACTGGCAGTTCGTACTGACTGATCTGATAGCCTTTGGGCAGGTCGGGATAAAAATAATTCTTGCGCGCGAAGATCGAAGGCGAATTGATTTTTGCACCCACCGCCAAACCAAACCTGATCGCCCGCTCCACTGCGCCGTAGTTCAATACCGGTAACACGCCCGGCAGCGCGATATCCACCGCGCAGGCCTGGCTGTTGGGCGCCGCACCAAATGCAGTCGCTGCACCGGAGAATATTTTTGATCGGGTCGAGAGTTGCGTGTGCACCTCAAGACCAATTACGATTTCCCATTGCATTTTTTCGTGTCTCTACAGTTCAGGCAATCAGTTTGTCGGGCATCCGAATATGCCAATCTGTTACTTGCTGGTACTGGTGGGCCACATTCAGCATTTGTGCTTCGGCAAAATAATTGCCGATGAGATGCAAACCCACCGGCCGGTTATTATCGCCAAAGCCCGCAGGAATGGACATGCCAGGCAGCCCGGCCAGGTTGGTAGCGATAGTGTAGGTATCGGACAGATACATCTGCACTGGATTGCTGCTTTTTTCTCCCAAAGCAAATGCAACCGTGGGCGTGGTCGGCCCCATGATGATGTCACACTGCGCGAAGGCTGCGGCAAAATCCTGCGCAATCAGGCGGCGCAGTTTTTGTGCCTGAATGTAGTAGGCGTCGTAATAACCGTGCGACAGCACATAGGTGCCGATCAGAATGCGGCGCTTTACTTCCGCGCCAAAGCCCTGCGCCCGGCTTTTCCGGTACATGTCATTGAGATCGACATATTCCGGAGCGCGATAGCCGTAGCGCACACCATCAAAACGGGATAGATTGCTGGACGCCTCCGCCGGGGCCAGCACATAGTAAACAGGTATCGAGAGTTTGGTATTGGGCAGCGACACTTTCACTGTTTCTGCGCCGAGCTTGCGATATTCCCCGATGGCTGCCTCCACCGCACGCGCCACATCGGCGCTCATCCCCTCGACGAAATATTCTGTCGGTAAGCCGATGCGCAGGCCTTGCAGCGGCCTTTCCAGATCGCGCGCGTAGTCCTCGGGTGCACGTTGCAGACTGGTCGAGTCGCGCGTATCGAATCCCGCCATGACGTTCAACATCAGGGCCAGATCTTCCGCCGATTTCGCCATTGGTCCGCCCTGATCAAGACTCGAAGCAAATGCGATCATGCCGTAGCGTGATACCAATCCGTAAGTCGGTTTGATGCCGGAAATGCCGCATAGAGCCGCTGGCTGACGGATGGAGCCGCCAGTGTCGGTGCCGGTGGCGGCGGGCGCCATGCGCGCAGCCACGGCACAAGCCGAACCGCCGGAGCTGCCGCCCGGCACCGCCGTGATATCCCAGGGGTTTTTTACCGGACCGTAGAACGAAGTCTCGTTGCTCGACCCCATGGCAAATTCATCCATGTTGGTTTTGCCGATATTTACCGCGCCGGCGGCATTGAAACGCTCGATTACACCGGCATCGTAGGGCGAAACGAAATTGGACAGCATTTTCGACCCGCAGGTGGTCAACCATCCCTTGGTACAGAAAATGTCTTTCTGGGCAATGGGAATACCGGTCAGCGGGCGCGCTTGCCCGGATGCGATCATCGCATCGGCAGCCTGTGCCTGAGCGAGGCTCATCTTTTCATCGACCGTGATGAAAGCGTTATAGTCCGGGTTCAATGCTTTTACGCGCTTGAGGAATTCGCCAGTCAGTTCAACGCTGGAGATTTTTTTAGTGGCGAGCAGGGCCGAGAGCTGCTTGAGGCTGGAGTTCAACATGGTATTTGCGAGGCGGGATAGATCGTAGAAAAGTGAGGGTGGATTCCAAAGTCATGCTGCCGCATCACTCAATGACTTTCGGCACCAGATAAAGCCCCGCTTCAGTCTTGGGGGCTGTTGACTGAAATAATTCGCGCTGATCGGACTCGGTTACCGTATCATCGCGCAACCGCTGCACCACATCCTGAGCATGCGACATGGGCTCGATGGCCGATGTGTCCACCGCCTGCATTTGCTCGATCAGACCGAAAATACCGGAGAGCTGGGTCAGCGCAGTGGCTGCCTCAGTTTCGCTGATTTCAATGCAGGCAAGGTTTGCAACGCGGGTTATATCGTCCAGAGACAGTGGCATTGGCTGCTAAAACCCTTATATTTAAACGCATAATATAGGGTATCATAGCCCGGCTAATCGACGTTATCCTTTTTGCACGCTACCGCTATTATTGTCATCTTTACCGCTTACTAACGACTAACAAAACTCTCCATCATGCTCAATTTCATAAACAATAATATCCTGAAAGGATATTTCTCGACCGACATGGCAATTGATCTGGGAACAGCCAACACCCTGATTTACGTCCGTGGTCAGGGTATTGTGCTGAATGAACCATCGGTGGTAGCGATACGTCAGGATGGCGGACCCAACGGCAAGAAAGTGATTCAGCAGGTAGGACTGGCGGCCAAGCAGATGTTGGGACGCACTCCCGGCAATATCACCGCCATACGGCCGATGAAAGATGGCGTAATCGCCGACTTCACCGTTACCGAACAGATGTTGAAGCACTTCATCAGGAAGGTTAATCCACCGCGCTTGTTTTCTGCCAATCCACGCATCGTGATTTGCGTTCCCTGCGGCTCCACCCAAGTGGAGCGCCGTGCTATTCGGGAAGCGGCCTATGGCGCCGGTGCGCGGAAAGTAGAGTTGATCGAAGAGCCGATGGCTGCGGCCCTTGGCGCCAATCTGCCAGTCGAGGAAGCAACCGGTTCGATGGTGGTCGATATTGGTGGCGGTACTACCGAAGTTGGCGTTATTTCGCTGGGCGGGGTGGTTTACTCGAACTCGGTGCGCGTGGGTGGTGACAAATTCGATGAGGCCATCATCAATTACATTCGCCGCAATTACGGCATGCTGATCGGTGAGGTTACCGCCGAACAGATCAAAAAAGAAATCGGTTCTGCCTTCCCTGGTTCGGAAGTGCGCGAAATGGAAGTCAAAGGCCGTAACTTGGCGGAAGGGATTCCGCGCAGTTTTACTATTTCCAGCAACGAAACCCTGGAAGCTCTGACTGACCCCCTGAACAGCATCGTCAGTGCGGTCAAATCCGCGCTGGAGCATACGTTGCCGGAACTCGGCGCCGACATCGCTGAAAAAGGCATGGTGCTGACCGGCGGGGGTGCGTTGCTGCGCGACATTGACCGTCTGCTGATGGAAGAGACCGGTCTGTCGGTGATCATTGCAGAAGACCCGCTTACCTGCGTGGTGCGTGGTTCAGGTGTCGCACTGGAAAATATGGATCAACTGGTCGGCATATTCTCCAGTGATTAAACGGTTTTGTGTGTTGGGATCAGGGTGCCTGGGCTGGGTGCAACCCGAGGCCTGAAAACGGAATGTGATGGAAACAGCCCCGCAGTTTTTCAGACACGGCCCCGGTCCGCTGGCGCGTCTGGTGTTTTTTGCACTGCTGTCACTACTACTGATGGCGATCGATACCCGCTTCAAATATCTCCCCGAAATTCGCCAGACCATCGCCGTGGCGATCTATCCGCTACAGAGGCTGGCCCATCTGCCGACAGCGATCTATGATCAGGTGAGCGGACTTTTCGTCAGCCGGAACCTGGTCGACGAGATTGCCTATCTGCGGCAACAGCACCTTGCCGATCAGGGGCAGCTGCAGCGGTTGCTGGCACTGGAGGCTGAGAACATGCAGTTGCGCAACTTGCTGGAAGCAGGGCAGCGAGCTGAAAGCAAAACCACCATGGCGGAGATTCTGTATATTCCGCACGATCCCTTCAGCCGCAAAGCGATACTCGACAAGGGGAGTCAGGCTGGCATCCAGCCCGGCCAGGTAGTGGTGGATGATGTGGGTGTGGTAGGACAAATCACGCGCGTCTATCCGTGGCTGTCCGAGGTGACGCTGATCACGGATAAAGATCACTCGGTACCGGTGCAACTGGTACGCAGCGGCCTGCGTTCGATGGTGTCGGGCACAGGCGAGGACGGAACACTCGAGTTGCGCTATCTGGCAGCCAACGCCGACATTCAGGATGGCGATTTACTGGTTACTTCCGGAATAGATGGCATTTACCCGCCGGGCCTGCCGGTGGCGCTGGTGTCGAAAATAGAAAGTAATACCGCTTATGCCTTTGCCCGCATTACCTGTACGCCTGCTGCTGGAGTAAATCGCAACCGGCAGGTATTGATCCTGTCGCCCCTGCCGCCTGTTCCGGAAAGACCGGTGGAGCCAGTGGAAGCTAAACCCGAAGATAAAAACCGAGGAAAAGTTGGCATTCGTTAATTCTTCCCAGCAAGAAGTCCTGTCGCATGTCAGGAGCCGGTTCATCGTTCTCAGTCTGACGGCAGCGCTGCTGTTGAACCTGTTGCCACTGCAAGGTGTCGCATTGCTGTTACGCCCGGATTTCGTCGCCTTGGTGGTGCTTTACTGGAGCATCAACCAGCCGCAACGGGCCGGCATGAACATGGCTTTTACCATGGGCCTGCTGATGGATGTCGGCGACGCCAGCATATTCGGACAGCATGCGCTGGCATACAGCGTGATGGCTTTTGTTGCGCTACTGCTGCATCGGCGCCTGCGCATATTCAGTCTGCGCAAGCAGGCGCCGCAGATCGGGCTATTGCTGCTCTCGGCGCAGCTGGTCATGCTGCTGACCGGGTTGCTGGCCAGCGCCAGTCTGCCCGGCTGGGATTTTTTTCTTGCCAGCGTTAGCGGCGCGCTGCTGTGGCCGCTGCTCCCCGCTTTAATGAAAATACCCCAGCGGCGAAAACCTGATTCCGATGCGCTATGAACCATACAGTCGAGCTTCGCAATTACGGGCGTGAACTGCGTCATTTCCAGCTGCGGCTTGCCATCAGTGCCGGCTTTGTCCTGTTGCTGTTCGGTTTGCTCTTTGCCCGGTTTTTTTATTTGCAGGTATCGCAGCGCGAGCACTATCACACCCTGGCGGAAGCCAACCGCATATCCATTTCACCCATTGTACCCAATCGCGGTCTGATTTTTGACCGCAATGGCGAGGTATTGGCGCACAACTATTCGGCGTACACGCTGGAAATCATGCCGAGCAAGGTCGCCAACCTTGAGGCTACCATCAACGAATTGGGCGACGTGGTCGAGATAGCGGCGAGGGACCGCAAGCGCTTCAAGAAACTGCTGAGGGAAAGCAAGCGCTTTGAGAGTCTGCCCATACGCACTCGTTTATCGGACGTTGAAGTGGCACGTTTTGCTGCCAACCGTTATCGTTTTCCAGGGGTGGAAATCAAGGCGCGTCTGTTCCGCCAGTATCCGAAAGGAGAAGGCGCATCGCACGTGGTGGGTTATATCAGCCGCATCAATACGCAGGATCTGGAGCAGCTTGAAGCCAGCGGAGATTCCACCAATTACCGCGGCTCCGACTATATCGGCAAAATCGGTGTCGAACAGAGCTATGAAAAAGAACTGCACGGCATCACCGGTTTCGAGGAAGTGGAAACCGATGCAGCTGGCCGGGCGGTACGGGTGCTGTCGCGCACCCTGCCGATCTCCGGCAATGATCTGAAACTGTCGCTTGATGCCAAATTGCAGGAGGTGGCGGAACAGGCATTCGGTGAGCGGCGTGGCGCGCTGGTGGCAATCGAGCCAACCAGCGGCGACGTGCTTGCGTTTGTCAGCAAACCGGGTTTCGACCCCAATCTTTTTGTCGATGGCATCGACTCGGAGAATTGGGATCTGCTCAATAATTCCATCGATAGGCCACTGAATAATCGCGCACTGCGCGGGGTCTATCCGCCGGGTTCCACATTCAAGCCATTCATGGCGCTGGCTGGCTTGGAACTGAAAAAGCGCACTCCCCAGTACACCATCAGTGATGCGGGCTTCTTCAGCCTGCCCGGCAGCAGCCATCGCTACCGCGACTGGAAAGTGGGCGGTCATGGCAGTGTGGACATGCACAAGTCCCTGGTCATCTCCTGCGATACCTATTACTACGGGCTTGCCAACGATCTCGGCATCGATAAAATTTTCAGTTTCATCAGTCAGTTTGGATTGGGCAAATTAACCGGCATCGACATCGAAGGCGAAGTCTCCGGCCTGTTGCCCTCGCAGGAATGGAAAATGAGGCGGCATAAGCAGAAATGGTATGCGGGCGACACGATTTCCGTCGGCATCGGCCAGGGCTACAATCTGACCACCCCGCTGCAACTGGCTTTTGCTACCGCTATACTTGCCAGTAACGGTGCTGCCTTCCGCCCGCATCTGGTGAAACAGGTTATGGATAGGAAGACCGGGGCAGTGCGTGACATTGTCACGCAGCCGATGTACACGCTCAATTTCAATCCGGAAAATATGCTGCGCGTGCACAATGCGCTGGTGGATGTAACCCGCCCCGGCGGTACGGCAGCGCGTGCGGCCGCAGGTGCTGCGTATACTTTTGCCGGCAAGACCGGCACCTCGCAGGTGATCGGCATGAAGCAAGGGGAGAAGTATGTGGAAAGCAAGGTGAATGAGCGTCATCGCGATCATGCCCTATTCATTGCTTACGCGCCGGCGGAAGAACCAAAAATCGCACTGGCAGTACTGGTGGAAAACGGCGGGCATGGCGGTTCTGCCGCTGCGCCGATTGCGCGGCTGGTGTTTGACTACTTCCTGCTCGGCAAGTTGCCTGCCGGCGCAGCGTCAGTGACGGCTGATGATGAAGAGGGCGTGCATGACTAGCTCTGTACGCCTGTGGCACTACCTCACGCGCTATGTGGATAATTTTCTGCTGGGCGGGGTATTGTTGCTGATGCTGATCGGTCTGCTGGTGCTGTACAGCGCTACCGATGCGAACCTTAGCCGTGTCAGCAACCAGGCGATCAACATGCTGGTGGCGCTTACCATCATGTGGCTGGTTGCCAACATCCCGTTGCAGCACATCATGCGCCTGGCGGTGCCGCTCTATATGATTGGCCTCATGCTGCTGATCGGGGTGGCGCTGTTCGGCGAGATTCACAATGGCGCACGGCGCTGGCTGAACATCGGTGTGACCCGCATCCAGCCTTCCGAGTTGATGAAGCTTGCCGTGCCGCTGATGATGGCGTGGTATTTCGACAAACACGAAGTCACCCTGCGGCTGCGCGATTATGCGGTAGCAACGTTGTTGCTGCTGTTGCCGCTGTTGCTGATTCTGCGCCAGCCGGATTTGGGCACCACGCTGCTGATTGCCTCCAGCGGTTTTTACGTACTGTTTCTCGCCGGGCTGTCGTGGCGCATCATAGCCGGATTGTTGCTTGCCGCGTTAGGCAGCCTGCCGGTGCTGTGGTCGATGCTGCACGATTACCAGCGCCGCCGTGTCATGACGCTGTTTGATCCCACCCAGGATCCGCTGGGGGCGGGCTATCACACCATCCAGTCCACCATTGCCATCGGTTCCGGCGGTGTCATCGGCAAAGGCTGGCAGCATGGCACCCAGACCCATCTCGATTTTCTGCCGGAGAAAAGTACCGACTTCATTTTCGCAGTGTTCTCCGAGGAATTCGGGTTGATGGGCAATATATTGCTGTTGCTGTTGTATCTGGTGGTAATAGGCCGCGGCATGGTGATTACCGCCAATGCTTCGACCCAGTTCACCCGTCTTATCGCGGGCTCGATCACGCTGACCTTCTTCACCTACATTTTTGTCAACATCGGCATGGTTGTCGGCATTCTGCCGGTAGTGGGGGTGCCGCTGCCGCTGATCAGCTACGGCGGTACGTCGATGGTGACAATGCTGCTGGGTTTTGGTATTTTAATGAGCATACAGACGCACCCCAAACTGGTGAAGACGTGATGAACAACGATTCGGAACTCGGAAGCGTGTCGTATCATCCCATACCAGCCAAGCAAATTATCGTGCTGGCTGCTCTGCTGGTTCTTGCCGGCTGCAGCAGCATACTGAAACGCGACACCCTGGAACCGGCGTCTTCTGCCGCATCCAGCTTCGTGAGCAAAAGAGGTGGCGGTTATTATCTGGATGATGGCCCCGGCGACAATCCGCCGTCCAATCTCGCTGCCCTGCCTGACGCCACTCCTCGGGACGAACCCTTGCGCAAGGCTAACATGCGGCCTTATGTCGCGCTGGGCAAATCCTACAAGCCGATGACCGCGCTGGAATCGTACAAGGAACGTGGTATCGCCAGCTGGTATGGCCGCCGCTACCATGGACAGAAAACCGCATCCGGCGAAATTTATGACATGTATGCCATGACCGCTGCCCATCCCATTTTGCCGCTGCCCAGCTACGTTCGCGTCACCAACATCAAGAACGGCAAATCCGTGGTGGTGCGCGTCAACGACCGCGGCCCGTTTCATTCCGACCGCCTGATTGATCTTTCCTATACCGCTGCTTACAAGCTCGGTGTACTGGGTGGGGGCAGCGCCCAAGTGGAAGTAGAAAGCATTCTTCTGGGTAGAGAACCCGCCACGCAGATTGCCTCCGCACCGCCCGCAGCCGCGAACGTACCTGCCACCGTCGCTGACAATGCGAGTGGAATCTACCTGCAGTTGGGTGCCTTCAGCGTCTACGACAATGCGGATAATTTCCTTACGCGCATGCGCGCCGAACTTTCCTCAGTGGCGAATACTCTTGGCATCAGCGCAAAAGATGGCTTGTTCAGGGTGCATGCCGGCCCCTATGCCGATCAGACATTGGCGCAACAGGCTGCCGACAAGATTGCCCAGAGCCTGGCCATCAAGCCGGTATTGTTGGTACGCTGAACCGGTATGAATAGTGGTACAGTCAAACCAGGTTGTTGCAGATAAATTGACCGCGTCCCGCCAGAGCCTATAATCTCAACCATTTCCACTCAACATCCGGTGGAACCATCCGAAAATCAGGAAGAATATGAACGAACTTAATGATCAGGTATCTGCCTACGACCAGATATCTGCCTATTTCAGTCACATGCCCATGTGGCCGTTGGCTCTGCTTGCCCTGATCGTCATTGTTATTGGAATTTATGAAGTGGTCGATCGCAAACGCCAAGCCAGAGCTGCCGAGGATTTTCGTTCTACCATCCTCGCGGCACTCTCCGGCCTGTACCCTGAGCCCATCAACTGGCCGCAGGACATCGAGGCGCATCTTTACGCCCGATTGCCTGCAATGAGAGAGGCTTTCGAAAACTTCCGGCGTCATGTTCCGCAGGAGAAGCTGCGGGATTACAACAAGGATTGGGAAAACTATTGCCGGTTCTTTTACACGGTGGCGTCCGACGAGCAACGCCCTGCAGCAGAGTCCACCTCCAGCAAAGAGCAGGACCCCAAGAAAACCTTTCACACCCTCGTTTCCAATCTGTTACGTCACGCCCCGTAAAAAACGTCCTTGCGGAAGTTTATTTTCCGGAAATGAAGTAAGCGGCATTCGACGGGTTGCATCTAAGGCATCCCGAATAAATCAACACCCAACCAGTAAAAACCTCCGCTCTTGAAATTTCGACGTCGATTCACCTTCAACCCAAATAATCCATTAGGCGGCTCTCCGAGCCTATGCGAGTACTGACAGTCAGTTTGTGGCCATTTTCGCCATTTGCTTGGGGTCCATAGACCAAGCTATGGTCTTCTCCTAATCGGCAAAACTGTCTCGCAAGCTGCCTCACCATCATCTCGCGTGCTAATGGATTATCCGGGTTCAAATCTCTGACAGCAGGTTTATCCTCAAGTTTGCTGACAGGATGCCGCAATACCATAGGAAGTGGACAGTTGTACTGTCCCGCACCCTAATTCCCCTTCACAGGAACCTGTTTGCATGATCGATCAAGCCGCTGGCGCTACCCGAGTTTTATTGATTGGCAGATACCCCATTGTGCTTTGGGGGCTGGAAAAACTGATCGATAGCCAGAAACCCAGGATGGAAGTGGTTGGCAAATTCACCCACTGTGCGGAAGTATTCTCTCAATTGGAGGAATTGTCTGCCGATGTGATTCTGCTCGATCAGGATCTGGGTATTGAAAATGCAGTCGATGTTATCTCGCGATTAACCGGCCTGTCCAAGGCAAAGATTATGGTCCTGACTGGGTCACGCGACCCTTCGGCGCATGTGAGTGCCGTGCTTGCGGGTGCCAAAGGTATTATTGAAAAAGAAGAGGCAGTGGAAACGATTTTAAGGGCGATCGAGAAAGTTCACGAGGGTCAACTGTGGCTGGACCGCACCAGCATGGGCATGCTGGTCATCGAGCTGTCCAATCGAAAAGTCACAGAAAAACGCGACCCGGCGAAACAAAGAGTGGGGATACTCACTGACAGAGAGAGGGAAATCGTGACGGTCGTAACGTCCCATTCCGGAGCAACCGGTGCGGTCATAGCGGGAATGCTGCACATAAGCGAAAGCACTCTACGCAAACATCTTGGCTCGATCTATGAAAAACTTGGCCTTAACTCCAGGCTGGAGTTATGGGATTATGCGCACAAGCACGGGTTGAACAAGAACTCGGCCTAGCCTGCATCAAGCGACAGTACAACTGTCAGCCTAATATTAAAGAGCCCCGCATAGCAGGAATGTGCTATGCGGGGCTCTTTAATTCAATAGACCTGTTCCATATAAAAATACAGTCATGTCCCATGACTGTTTCCAATCCGAAATCTAGTATGTGACCGTGTATGAGCTAAACGGCCGGCGAGTGCATGCAAAGCGACCCGACACGTGAAATTGCAAACAATTCATGGGCACACCGATGAAAAATTCCAGGAAAGAAAAAAGGTTTCTCATTGCGCATTCTGTAAACCCGGGGAACGCGGGGGGCAGCCTGAGTCCGGATAAAGTGCAGTGCAGTGACGCGATCACGCAAGCCTTTTGTACTGGCGATGACCCTGACTCACAGGGGTTGGACTTTCCGTTTATGCGCTGGTGCGAAGCGGTGCGTAAAGCGCGGCGGATTGTTCCAGAGGAGCAAGACTGCATGAACATGCCTGAATCCATCCCCGCAATCTCCTGGGTACTCCTGCTGGGCATTGTAGTGTCCATTGTCTCCCTGTTCCACGTATCGAATAGCTTAATCGACCACGGAACGCATAAAGCCGCGCACAAGGCAGCTCTTGCGGAGCCTGAATGCCCGACAGGTACGCGCATTACGATCATCGAGGGTGGCAAAAAAACCTGTTTGATGCATAACGTCAGGACTTATGCGGCCAGCAGCATTCTGGTAACTAAAACTGTAGCCAGATAAAAGGAGGAAAAGTGCATCGGAATAAATTGGATGGTTTTTCAGAAGGGATGGCAATAATAAAAAATCCATGGGTACAGCGATGAAAGATTCCAGGAAAGAAGAACGGTTTCTCGTTGCGCATTCTGTAAATCTGGGGAATGCGCGGGGCATTACGCGCGATTTCAGCACATCGGGAATGTATATCGAAACGGATGTGCCGGATGTGCCTTACGTACCCGGAGGCAAAATCGGTCCTACGATAAAACTCGATTGCCCATGGGGCGAGTTGATACTCAAGTGCAATGGAGAAATCGTCAGGATTGAGAACCAACATGGCGGGATCGGTTTGGCGATGAGGATTAATGAATTCGCGATGGCATCGGATTCTTGAACCGGACCGCCCGCATGATGCGTTCTCTGTCAGCGGTCATCAAAGATCCCCATAAAAGGGGCCTATGCAATCAATGGCTGCTGCAATTCATGACCACCAACACCTGTACCGGCATGTCCTGCTGCGCAATCTGAACTTAGCTTATTCGGATAGCGCGGCACTCGGCGGACTCAACAGCAACATCAAGGAAAGCGTGGATGCGATCAACGACACCAGCATCGCCATGACCTTGCAGCGTTGGCTCACTGCTGCAGGCATGTGTTGCTTGCTTGGTATTGGCATTGCAACCGCAGCGCCTTTCAATGGTCTGGCAGCGGCCTACAACAAAGGTGACTATGTGCAAGCCATCAAGATACTCCAGCCGTTAGCTGCTCAGGGAAACCTAATTGCACAATTCGGCCTTGGTTGGATGTATGCCAATGGCCAAGGCGTAACTCAGGATTATCCGGCAGCGGTGCAGTGGTATCGCCTGGCGGCTGCTCAGGGAAATGCAGGGGCGCAATTTAACCTGGGCTGGATGTACGCCAATGGTCAAGGCGTAACCCGGGACTATCAGGCAGCGGCGCAGTGGTATCGTCTGGCGGCTGCACAGGGAAATGCAGATGCGCAATTTAACCTGGGCTGGATGTATGACCATGGTCAGGGCGTAACCCGGGATTACCAGGAAGCGTTGCAGTGGTATCGCCTGGCCGCAGCGCAGGGGCTTGCGGTTGCGCAAAGGCACCTTGGCGTGAGGTATGCCAGGGGCCAGGGCGCAGTCCAGGATTATCCGGCAGCGGTGAAGTGGTTTCGTCTGGCGGCGGCGCAGAGAGATGCAGGGGCGCAATTTCAGCTTGGTTGGATGTATGACAGTGGCCAGGGCGTAATTCAGGATTATCAGGAAGCCGTAAACTGGTATCACCTGGCTGCAGCGCAGGGGTTTGGGCCTGCCAAAATAGTCCTGGAGCGACCGGTTATGGTTGCGGCAGCACAAAAGCTCGCTGCCACGCAAGTGCAGCCTCAGCAACCGCAGCAGCCTCTGTATTCAGCCCGCAACAGAACGAAAACCAGGGAGCAAGCCCTGGCACCGGAGCTGGTTTTTGAATCATCTGCTTTGCGTGCTGACGGCTCGATCGAACTGAGCGGCCGGGTTGCAAGCAGTGTCGGTATTTCCCAAATATTGATTAATGGTCGCGAGCTGGAAGTTCCTCTTGCCAAGGATGGGTCCTTCAAAGTGACTCGCGTTCCGCCTATGGGTATTACGACCTATTGGTTGAGCGTGGTGGATGAATTTGGTCAGAGGGAAGATGCGGAGGTTAATGCTGAACGGAAAGCGATACAACTGGCGGAAGAAGTTGCGCCGCTCGACCCGCGCAAGATGAGGGCAAAAGGAAATCCGGATGCAGTGGCCCTCATTGTCGGTATCGAATCTTATTCCGGTCTCCCGTCAGCTCAATATGCCGATCTGGACGCGAATCATTTTTATGATTTTGCGCACCATGCTCTGGGGGTGCCGATCCGCAAGATCAAATTATTGACGGATGCACAGGCTGGCCGCACCGATCTGCTGAAAGCGATGCGAACCTGGATGAAAACAGAAATCGTTGGCGGCAAATCAGACGTTTATATTTTCTTCGCCGGGCATGGTTTGGCCAGTGCCGATGGCGCTAAAACTTATCTGCTGCCGGCGGATGGGGATCTGGGCTTATTGGACGAGACCAGCATTTTACGCGATGACCTCATCGCCTCAGCCAGGGAAGCGCGGACGATCACCTTGTTTCTGGATACCTGTTATTCCGGCGGTACGCGCGGAACGGAGGTTCTGCTTGCCGGGGCGCGGCCCATTGCCATTGTTCCGAACGAGAGTGGCTTGCCTGCCAATGTCACGCTATTGGCGGCTGCAACCGGTGTGCAACTGTCTTCCACCTATGATGCGGCCCAGCATGGCCTGTTTAGTTATTGGTTGATGAAAGGACTGGAGGGGGAGGCGGAAGCTAATGGTGACCGGAGAATCACCACGGGGGAGTTGCACGATTATGTTTCAAAACGAGTCAGACCAATAGCTGCGCGGCGCAACCGCCAGCAGGATCCGCAGTTGATCGGGGATAGCACCAGGGTATTGGTCAGCTATTAATTTAGGACATATTGCGATGGTTACTCGAAATGAGAAATCTGCCGGATAGCGCCCGCTTGTTGATCCTCGCCGTTTTTTTCCTGGCACCCATGAGTCCGCTCCATGCTGAGGCAGTGAGCGCCAGGGGGGAGTATCTCTATGGTCCGGAGACTTCGGAGGCAGATGCCTGCAGACTCGCGGAGGAAAGGGCTAAGGCGGCCGCTTTGAGCAAGGTGTTTGGTGAAAGTATTTCCATGGAAGAGCAGATGACCTGCCGGGAAGTCAGCGGTGGCAAGTCCGACTATGGCTGCGAGCTGAATCGTGTGTCCTGGTCTTTAATCGAGGGGGACATCCGGGCGGTGACTGCAAGTCAGAAGGTGATCGAGCCGAGAGCGGGTGCGAAGGCCTGCATCGTAACGCTTACCGCCGATATCGTCATGCCCGACCGCAGACCAGACTCGAATTTTGATATCGGAGTGAATATCAACGAGAAGAGGTATCGCGCGGGTGAGGTGCTAACCCTTGAGCTTGAGCCCACAGTCCCCATGCATGTCGCCATCTTTAATTGGGTGCCGTACCAGAGCGACAACGCCGTGACACAGATATTTCCAAACGCAATGGATCCCCACAACTACATCGCCAGAAAGACCAGCATACCTACTGAGCACAAACTGGCGGCCTACAGTTTTGCGATGGCCTGGATGGAGTCGCTACCCAAGAGCAGGAGTTTTGTAGATGAATACCTGATCGTAATCGGAACAAAAACCCCCATCAAGTGGCTGTCAAGTTATGACCTAGCAGACTTTAAATCCAGGTTGCGCGAGATTCCCCTGGATGAAAGGCGAGTCGTCAAACGCGGCTACCAGCTCATTCGCAAGACCAGTCAAGTGGCCTCAGTTCAATGAAACCGCTCACCCTCCTGATCGTCTGCATGTTTGGCATTACTGGCTGCGCGACCCGCTATGTTGAGCGCAGCTCGGATTATACCGAGCGCAATCCGGAGACGGTCAAGACAGCAGATACCATCATGGAGGCCATAAATGATGTCGTCGTCTTCGAATCTTCCCACGAATTAAAGTCCACACCCTTGTCCTGCCTTGCAGTCTTCCCGCTCACGGCCAAGAAGGAGGATCTCAGGAGCGCAGAATCTATTCGATCTGCGCTGCACGCACACTTGGCGCCAACCGGCATCCGTCTGGTGGCGCTGCAACAGATCGATGCGGCAATCAAGGCGGCGCATGGATCAGGGGAAGATTCAACCGCTGCGATTGCCGGATCAATTGGCTGTGACACCATCATGCAAGGTGAGGTGACTGACGGAGCGGCAAGGTTCTATGGGGTGTACTCCGAAGTTCGTGCCGGAGCCAAGGTGCGGATCATCAAGGCTTCCACCGGAGCCGTGCTCTGGCAGGGCAGCCACACCGCGGTGCTCAGGGGGGGAGGAGTGCCTTTTGGCATGGTGAGTCTTGCCATGAATGTGGTTTTTGCGGGATTAAACCTTATGGGTGAGCAGGGAGTCCGGGTAATCCACGATCTTGCTAGAAGACTGGTACTGGCTATTCCGGATTTGGCCTATCAGGCTGAAATGCTGCCTGGTGCAGAGCTGCCTGTTTTGGCAAAGGTGGAACCTGATCGCCCTCAGACCGCCTACGGATTGATTGCCTCACTTGAGTCATTGTCTGCCGAGCAGATTGCGCAAAGGCTTATGGAAGAGCTTACAAGCGATCGGTGGAGCAGGCCCCAGGACCGTGTTTTGCTATCCGAGGCGTTAATCAGAATTGATGATAGACAGCCGCTGGGGCACTACCAAGCTGCGCTCGCCAGACTGCAACTGTCAGAGCCGGGTGCGGCACTTCCAAGCGCCCAGCGTGCTGTCGCCCTTGAGCCCGCAAATGCGGATAGCCAGTTCTTGTTGGGCCGCATACATTTAGTCGCAAATCAGCCTAAAGAAGCTATTGAGCCCCTGATCAAAGCAGTGGCTTTGGGAGATGCAAAGGTAATTCATTTAAGTGCATTGGGCACGGCCTATAACCAGATGGGTGATTATCCAAGAGCGGCGGCGTCTTTTGCTAAAGTTTTGGCCAAAGATGGCGTTAATAAATATGCCCTTTTGCATGGAGCCATTGCCCAGGCGGGCACAGGCGCAAACGGAGAAGCAGTCAAAATGCTGCGCCGTGGCATGATACTTGGGATAGCAAGAGGCGACCCACCCGCGGCGACCAGAGCGCTGAACATACTGCGCGCGATGGATCTGGCTAAATTAATGCCTGAAGGCGAACTCGATATCCTGGAGAGCAAGATCAAGGCGCTGAAAGTTTCTTAGAAGCAGAAGTTTCATTTTTTAAAAAGGAGTTGATCATGAACTTTAATAAACCAGTATTTGTTGCATCGGTAGTTCTCTTAACCGGGCTGGCCGGATGTGCTGGTCCTCAGCCTGGAACATCGAGTTTTGTCACCATGCAGCTGGAAGATCAGCAGAAAGCCGCAATCAAGGCTGTGGAGCAGTCCGTAGCCAAGGCGCCTTCCTGGTACACACAACCCCCGGTTGATGCCAGTTCAATTTATGCAGCGAGTACCGAGACATCCAGCGACATGCAGATGTCGCTGGATATGGCGGTGTTGTCTGCCAAGCGCACGTTAGCAGGCCAGATCAGCAATCGGTTGTCATCAAAGATGAAAGAGTTTGCCATGCAGGTGGGTGCTGGCGATGACGTTCAAATCACCAAAGAGATTGAGCGGGTAACCACCAACGTCATCACCGAGGTGAACCTTGCGGGCTTTACGCGTGAAAAGAGCGAGCTTATCCCTCAGGGCAAGGGTTACAGAACTTATGTGCTGCTGCGCTACCCGCTGGGCGAGTCCAGCCGCATGATTCTGGACCAGATGAAAAAGAGCGCGGTGCTTGATGCCAAGTTGCGGGCATCAAAAGCGTTTCAGGAACTGGAGAATGAGATTGAGGCTGCGAAACCGAGGCAATGATCAGGAGATGATCCGGATTTTCAGGAGGAGGCTGCGAATGGCTGCCGGTAGCATTCCTCCTGCAATACCGGTTTGCTGACGCATGCTCATGTTTGCCGACCCGAGTGTCGGGGTTACTCGGGTTGCACTGACAGGGCGTCGAGGCTTTTCGCCGCCTCGACCATTCTAGGGTCTTGCAGGATTTTCCTGGCAGCCTCATGCCCCTGCGCCGCAGCCAGCCGGAACCATTTCACGGCTTCCGGATAATCCTGCGCAGTGCCTTCGCCCGCGGCATACATATGGCCCAGCGTAAATTGCGCCCCTGCATGTCCCTGCGTTGCAGCCTGGCGGACCCACTTCATGGCTGCCTTGTAATCCTGAAGCATGCCGCCCTGGCCATTGAAGTATATCGAACCAAGCCAGTATTGCGCCTCTGCATTCCCCTGTGCGGCCAATGGTTCCCATATCGCGAGAGCCTGTTTGTGGTTGCCTTTGAGGTAGGCTGCTATTCCGTCATCGACGGGCGCCGCGGTTGCAGTGCCGGCAGCCAGCAGGCAGCACATGCTTGCAGCAGCGAGCCAGCGCCGCAAGGTCAGGGTGATGTTGTGGCGCATGCTGTCGTGTGTCAGGGTGAACATTCAGTGTCTCAGTGTGCGAAGTTTCGCTGGCAGCATAACTCAATCGGCTTATTTCAATAACAGATTCGCCGCAGCAGATTAGGGCGGAGGATTATCGCCGTCTTGATTTGCGCCATTCCCAAGGCGGCAGTGGCTCAGCGTCTGTCCACAGTCCGCGCCGTTGATCTTCAGCCTCGTGCTCGGCGGCGGCGTAGGTTTGCCGGTCAGCAGCAGACTGGTTGCGCTGATAAGCTTTGTAATGCCACGCCATGCCGCGCCGGATTTGCTCCAGATTCACATCCATGCCGTCCATCAGCACTTTGCCTAGCTCTCGCCCGTAGCGGTCGCGCTTGTCGGATTCCACCGTCACAATTTTATTGAAAACCATATCGCTCAGGTTCTGCTTGGAACGGCTGCCGAAAGGTTGTTTTTTCTCTGGCGCGTCAATGCCAGTCAAGCGAACCTTGTGCTGCACCTTGGCTGCGTCCAGAACGGTTACCGTGTCGCCATCGGCAACGCCTACCACCTTGCCGGTGAAGTTCGCCCATGCCGGAAAAGACAGAGCCAGTGCGAGGCTGGCCCCGGCAATGGCCCGGGATAAAATCTTAACGCTTGACGCCACAGGCGATTTTCCACAGCGCTTCGCCTACGCTGCTAGGCTCATTGGGTTCCCACTCGCGCGGCTTGATGCTGGTGCTGATTATTTCACCCCCGGCCATATTTTTAAGATGGACATTTGCATAAGATATTCGCGATTGCTCTTCCTTGCAGTCGTACTCATTTTGCGACTTTACCGACATGAACGTCTTGCCATCGGTTTTCTGCGCCGTCTTGTAGTCAATCAGAGTCCACATTGTTACCCTGCTGTCCATTTTGCGAATGGTGGCGGGATCGGCGTATGCGCTGATGTCATCGGCTGCGCCACCGCTGACCAGAACCCAATCCGCCGCCGCACCCGTGCTCACCACAGCCAGCAGTATCATCAAAATAGCTCTACGCATTGCAATTCCCATAGTTGTAGTCGTCGTGCCTATCATCTGCCAGTGCATGCCACCGCCCCCAGTAAAACCATGCCGGGTGATTCGCGTCAGGCGGCAGCGCGCGACATCTCTGGCAACGCGGTCGCAGCCGCAAGGTCGGCGGCATCATGCATGACGAGGTCGTTGTCGCGCGCGAAGCCGGTGACATAGTCCCAGGCGCGCGGCTCCAGATCGCGCAGGCGTGCATCGATGATCACGCAATAGACGCCGCTGATGATGGCGGGCCGCACGCAGGCAGCGTAACCGTGATAGGGGCGGGCGGTGGATCGTGCGCCGGATAACGACGTGGCGCCAGGGAAGAACACGACCGCCGCACCGCACAGCCGTTCGGCCCAGTCGCTGGGGCGAAAGGTCTTGCCGTCGCGGCGGATGCCCTTGATCAGCAGTTCATTGTCGGCAAGGCAATCTTGCGGGAGCGGACAAAAAACAGGGGCGTCAATGGCGCGCCGGCGCGGTTCAGGCCGATCGCCTTGCAGGGGCGGGTAAAAGAAAGAGGTATCAGCGGCGCGGCGGCGCGGCGCGGGCTGGTCGGAAAGCGCTTTGGCCACGCGCCACCGTTCGAAATCCGAGCGAACGATCAGGTATAACCGGGCTAACAAGTGTAGCGGGGCGGCTCGTGCGTCCCACGGCAGCTTTGCAACCGTTTTCGCCATGTTGCATCTCCAACTGCGTCAGAGCTCTCTGACAAAACGCGTCCCAATCGGCATTGCCTCACTGGTTGCGTGCATCACGGGATTCAAGCTGTCGTGCTTTTCCTCCCCATCATTAGCAGTTATCGGCCTCCACCGTAGTTCCTGAAGGGCAAGACGCAAATAAATTTTTGAGATGCGCCACAGAAAAATGGCGAGGGAGCAAAACTTGTTGAGATACTTCGATGGAAGGGTGGGCTATCGTTAACACCGCAACTGCGGATGGCTGGGCTTAGACGTTAAGCCGTTATTCTTATGCAAGTTTTACGAGCTTTGAAAGAATTTGTCACTTTTCTTTCAAAGCCTGTAATTGTTTGAAAGTTTTTCTTTACCCTTTGGTAACCACATGGGGGAATGGGCAATTCTTTCCGGGTGCTGTCAGCGGCAGATGATTTCACATGGGATGCCGTCTTTGTCTCCAGCGAGAAGATCATTAGCGCCTGCAAGCGGCTTTCCACAAAATTTCGGACATGCTGCCCGGCTGGATTGACTCCCAGTCGCCAGGATTATTGGCGATATGAACTACGCGCCCTCTGCCCATATTTCCGGAGTAGAACTTCGTATGCAGATCCCGAGACTCCCCTTCCTTGCAGTCGTATTCAACTTTTGTCACTGATGATAAAAACGTTATGCCTTGAGCTGCTCTCTGAGCCGTCCTGAAATCAATCAGAGTCCGCATTCTTACCCTGCTGTTGTGCGTTTTTCCAGTGGTGGAAAGGTCGGCGTAGTGGGCAAATTCACCATCATTACCAGCCCTGACCCACTGTGCTGCCGCACTGCTGCTTACAACAGCCAGCAGCAGCATCAACATCGCTTTATGCATGGCAGTCCTGATATTTGCCTGGGCGTATGTCATACAGCCCCGAAGTGTTGCAGAATGAAATCATGCCGGGGCAGCAAACGGCAGCGGTTTAAGAAACCGGATAGAGCAGCCAGATGACTATAAGACCAATAACAAAGAGTTGTAATCTATTCATTTTGACTTCCGATAATTCATTTGATATTCACCAATGTTCTGGCAGAAATTTCGCCAACCCCAGTCCGAAGTGAAAAGATACCCGGCACGGCCCTGGTGGGCAACCTCTTTTTATAGAAGAGGATCATTTGTTGCTGCCAGCCATTCACCTGCCAGTACTATTAGTGATGATATGCTGTCAGACAGCGGCCAATACTTTCCGCCTCAGAAGTGGGTAACGATTCCTGTCGTTTTAAGCATCACAAAAAATGCTCTCAGTAAATCGATAAAGTAGAAACGATTGGGTACTGAATAGTCGAGAATGCTGGACGCTGATTGACAACCAAGGAGACTGTAACATGCAGACAAAATCATTCGTCGCAATCCTGGCCATTCTCGGTTTACTGGTTTCCTGTGCGCAGATGGAACGCAACCAACCGATGGACATGAGCCAGGCTGTCCAGAGCGCTAAAACCAGCGCTGATCACGAGGCACTGGCCAGACACTATGAAGATGCAGCCAAAAGAATGCAGGCAAAGGCGCAAGAACAGAAAAAATTGTTTGAGAAATATGAAGAAGAAAGTAATCGCTATGGAAGGCTGGCTGAGAAAGACATCTTTAATACCCACCGATTGAGAGGAGACGATGAAAGTCATTTCTTTGCAAAACAGGCTGAAGAGCGGAAGGCGCAAAGCCAGGCTCTGATGCGCTCCTATGAGCAAGCCGCAGAGGAGAATCTGAATAGAGCTGCTGCGCATCGAAAAATGGCCGCAGAAGCCAGATAACACACATGGGCGTCCGCTTTTGCCGGGCTTTCAATCGCATCAACCTCGCTATGCTTGACAAAGCACCCTTACTCGCCCGCATGAGCAGTAAGAAATAATGACTTCTCGAGCGAAGAAAAGAAGTCTTGGTAATGCTTTGGGTCCTCGACTGGACTTATATTGAATTGGGCATTTGCCCGTACCAGCATACGGTCGCTCCCCTTCGGTCTAACCGAGACCGTTATTCTAATTATGTTTCGATCTTGTTTCGTTGCACTTACGCTCCCAAGCATTAAATCTGCACGGTCGATTACAAAACCAAGGTCTTGAAGAGTTGAGATTGCTGCCCTTAGTACTTTTTCTTTATCCGCTGTTTCGAATATCCGAGACTGATAGCTACGCTTCTGAAGCTGGGTCTCATCGCCCATATCAAGTACGCGCTGGTTGGTTGTGGCACACCCGCTTAGCAGCGAAGCACATACCAGAAGTGCGGGAAGCAGAAGTTTCATATTTTTTGAGCCTCAAGAAAAACGGATTTTGAGACCTTCTCAAAAAAGTCTTGGTAGAGTTGGGGATCGTTAAGTGTTTCGCCAGAAACGCTGTTGTCAGTTTTTCGCACAATACGCTGAAAGGTAACCCGTACAAAGTGATTGTCAGTCATTGCCTTGCCATCGCTGTCAATAATTGGCCGGACAACAAGAGCTACGCGAATAGTTTGGTCTTTGCTTCTGGACATTATTATTGGAGCGCCAACTAAGGTAGTAAGGATAGCAACAGCAACTACCCCTGCAATTTCGCCTGCGTGGGATGCATCTCGTTCTTTGCTTGCTGTAATGACCCCTAGCTTAGTTTCTGAGTTTTCAAGATTGAACCCGAGATCCTGAAGTACGTTTGCACACGCGGCAATCAGGTCAGTTTCAATAATTCCATCATAGCGCCGCGTTTCTAGTTGCCGTTGTTGTAAAAGCTGTGGCGTGGTAACAAAAATGTCTGGCGGTATAGCCACGCAGCCAGCGAGGAGAAGTGCAATCAGTAATGTTGATAGACCCTTCACCTTAGAATCTTGTTGTGTGGTAGGCGAATTCGCGTACTTTTTTATCCTGATCGTACTTTATGATGATGGTTAGCGTTCTTTGTGATGTTGATGACGCACCAGAAGAGCCTGATGTTAAGAACCGTATGCCTGCATCGCTTTGTGAATAAACCCGATCAGTAGCGATTTTGTCATAAATCCATACTTCCCGTCCTTGTTCATCTGTTGAGACAATATTGGGAGAGCCTAATGCTGCTGCAACTTCCGCTCCAGACATCCCCTTTTTGATTTCTTTTTGGACTGTTCCAACAGTAACTTTATCGCCACTGTCATCCTGAACATCTTTCCTTTGATAACTTGCCGATGCACATCCAGCGAGTAGAGAAACCGTCAGAAGCGCTAAGAACAAAGAGTTCCTTGATTTTGTAGGCATGTTTATTCTCCCTATGTATAGAAAACCAGAACCATGAGCGAGGCCCACTTTTGTGGACGGGCAAGTTGATGTTACTTTATCAACTTGTTAGGAGAATCCATGAAACGTATCCCTCGTCGTATTTTCACCG
>JAYSQR010000069.1:0-19202 GCA_043721435.1 Nitrosospira sp.
AATACGAACAAATATTCAAAGCGACTCTCATCCAACGGCAGGTAAGTAACCGGTCATTGATTCGGCGCGAATCCAGTCTTCCTCTGTGTCAATATCCTGTACACGCCAACGTGGGATGATCACCGTTGTCGAACTGGAATCAAAGATGCGGACATGGTCAATCCACGCCTGGGGTCGCCCCCAATAAAACTGCCCGGCATCATGCAGGGCCTCGGGCAAATCCTGCGAGCGGGTATTGAAATATTCAGGAAAGAACATTTTCAGCCCGCCCTCCGTATTTTTCTGAAAAGACCTGAAGATGGGGAAGGCGAAAGTCGTCGCAGAAAACACATATTGCCAATTGCCCGCTTCCAGGATCGCCAATCCCTGTTTGAGGTCTGTCTGGCGAATGAACGGTGCGGTTGCGTAGATGCAGCAGACTGCGGACAGCTTTGTTCCCTGATCACATAAATACTCAATTGAATGGGCAATCACTTCGGCCGTACCGGTATGATCATCCGAAAGTTCTGCCGGCCGCAGGAACGGCACCTCGGCACCAAAGTTACGTGCAACCCGTGAAATTTCCTCGTCATCTGTTGAAACGATCACGCGCTCGAACAAGCCGCTCTGCAAGGCGCAATGGATGGAATGGGCAATCATCGGTTTGCCCGCAAACTCGCGGATGTTCTTGCGGGGAATGCGCTTGCTGCCCCCGCGCGCCGGGATAACCGCTACTCTCACAGAATCTCCCTCAAGGCGATTACTACCTGATCCTGCTCCCGATCCGTCAATGCGGGGTACAGCGGCAGAGTGATGGCTCCATCACCATGCGCTTCCGCCTCCGGGTACTGCCCCTGCTTAAAACCGAGCTCACGGTAATAGGGCTGCAGATGCACCGGCATGTAGTGCACATTGACGCCAAAGCCGCGTTGCCACAATTCATCGAAAATCTGCCGTTGAGTCTTGATCATGCCGCTGCGCTTCAACCGCACCACGTATAGATGATATGCCGACTGGTTTTCGATCTGCACGCTCGGCAATTGCAGCGGCAGGCCTTTGAGCGCGTGGTCGTAACGGAGAGCCAGAGCATTGCGGCGTTCAATATGGCTGTTCAGGCGTTCCAGTTGACTCACGCCCAGCGCAGCCTGAATATCAGTCATGCGATAGTTGTAGCCGAGCATCTGTTGTTCGTAGTACCAGAGGGCGGAACGAAGTTGGGGCACCTGCACATTTTCTGTCGCGTGCTGATCACTCCGCCGCCACTCTGGGTCGCGCGTGATGCCATGGCTGCGCAACATGGTCATGCGCCGGGCCAACTCGCCATCATTGGTGAGTGCCATGCCGCCTTCGCCGGTGGTGATGATCTTGACCGGATGAAAGCTGAATACGGTAACATCAGACCAGCGGCAGTTCCCGACCGGCTCGCCATTCCGTGAGGCGCCAATGGCGTGGGAGGCATCTTCCAGCACGCGGAAGCCATATTCCTGCGCCAGTTCCCAGATCGCCTCCTGCTCGGCAGGCTGACCGGCAAAATGCACGGGAACCACAACCTTGGGCAGTCGATTTTCTTTCCTGGCCTGAACAAGCTTCTCTCTCAGTCTTGGAACGCTCAGGTTCCAGGTGAGCGGGTCAATATCAACAAAATCTATTTCTGCGCCGCAGTAGCGGCCACAGTTGGCCGAGGCGACGAAGCTGTTGGGCACAGTCCAGAGCCAATCACCGGATCCCAGCTCCAGTGCCAGGCACGCGATGTGCAGGGCCGACGTGGCACTGTTGACTGCTACTGCGTGTCTGGCACCTACCCGGGCGGCTATGGCCTGTTCGAAGGCGGGAACTGCTGGACCCTGGGTGAGGAACTCCGAGCGCAGGACTTCCACTACCGCATCGATATCGGCTTGGTTAATATCCTGGCGACCGTAGGGAATCATGGTTAATAGGCTTTATCTAATTCTTGTAGTTGCGCTACGGACAGAAAATGGGGGTTGGTGCCGGAACTGTATTCGAAGTCTCCCACAACTGGTTTGCCTGCTTCACCGATGGCATTGATTTTGTAGTCGCATTCAACAGCAAAAGTGATGGCAGGGCAGATCACATAATGGTCGGCGAATTCCAATGTCTGATGCGCATTGTCCAGCGGGCACATTATTTCGTGCAGTTTTTCGCCTGGACGGATACCGATGATCTTGGCGGGAAGATCCGGCGCCATGGCAATCGCCAGATCGGTCATGCGCGCAGAAGGGATTTTTGGCACAAAGATCTCGCCGCCATGCATCCGTTGAAAACTTTTCAAAACCAGATCGACGCCGTCTTGCAGCGTAATCCAGAAGCGCGTCATGCGCGCATCGGTAATCGGCAGTTCTTTCGCCCCTTCATTGATCAGTTTCTTGAAAAATGGGATCACTGAGCCGCGCGAGCCCGCCACGTTGCCATAGCGCACTACGGCAAAGCGGGTTTGATGACCGCCGGCGATGTTGTTGGCCGCGACAAACATTTTGTCCGAAACCAGTTTGGTCGCACCGTAGAGATTGATGGGGTTCGCCGCTTTGTCGGTGGAAAGCGCAATGACTTTTCCGATATTGTTTTCCAGCGCCGCATTAATCACATTCTCGGCGCCATGGATATTTGTTTTGATGCACTCCATCGGGTTGTATTCCGCCGCTGGCACCTGTTTCAGTGCCGCTGCATGTACCACAAAATCCACGCCCCGCATTGCCTGCACCAGCCTCTGCCCATCACGCACATCGCCGAGAAAGTAGCGCATGGCAGGTGAGTTGAACTCCTGCTGCATTTCGAATTGCTTGAGTTCGTCACGGGAAAAAACAATGACGCGACGGGGCTTATAGCAGTCAAGGACAGCTCTGATAAATTTTTTACCAAATGAGCCAGTGCCGCCGGTTATCAGAATTGATTTATCGTTGAACATGGTCGTTATCCATAAATTATTAGGTTATATTCATGCTGGTATGAGGTTGTTGCCGTCCGGCGGGGGTTGCATGCGTGGCAGCAGCTTCCGGCTGCATGGAAGGGGTTGCCATCGGGATCAGTGCGGGCCACGAACAGGATTGCTTTAACCAGCCCCGGATCAATCCGGCGCAGCAAATACCCGGTTCTTCCCGGCCTGTTTCGCCCGGTACATGGCTTCGTCGGCACGGCCGATCACCGTGCTTTGTTGCTCGTGGCGCGCGCGCGCAGCGATGCCGGCACTGAGGGTGACTGGTAAAGGTTGGCCAGCATGAAGGCAGGGGTTTGTCGCCAAGCTATGCTGCAACCGGCGAATTACCGCGATCCCGGCTTCGATCCCGGTATCGGGCAATAGCACGACAAATTCCTCGCCGCCAAAGCGGGTGATGATGTCGCTGGGGCGCAGCGTCTCCTTGGCTCTGGCGACAAGGTGCAGCAGCACATTATCGCCGGCTTGGTGGCCGTGGACGTCGTTCACCTGCTTGAAATCATCCAGGTCGAGCATGGCGATGCAAAACGGGGAGCCGTGCCGGTCAGCCCGTGCCGCCTCGCGCGCAAAAGCCTCGTCCAGGCCACTCCGGTTCAGTGCGCCGGTCAGGGGATCAGCGTGCACCAACCCCCTGAGTTGTTCCAGTTCGTTTTTCAGGGCCTCGAGTTTCTGCTCCGCCCGGTTTACCTGCTCCCGTGCTGCCTGCACTTCGTTGTGGGAATGCAGCGCGCGGGTCTCCAGCAGTGCTTCGTCGAGCAGATGGATGATCTCGTCGACATTGTTGGTCTGCCGGATTTGCTGCGCGTAGCGCTCGATCTGCCGGTGATAATTGCTGGGGTCATCATCAACCATTATTTCTCTCTTTTTCTGTGCCAGTGGCTTGACCAGCCACAGTGATTTCTTTCCCTTGATAGTGTGCACTCTATTTTTTCCCCGCAGGATACAAAAAACTGGCAGACTGTCCAGGATTCGGAGAAACATGGATTCCGTGGATTGCGGCTAAAGGAGAACCTAATCCAGAACAGTCTGCCGTGAACCTACGTTAACAGAGTGGCGCCTAGGCGATACATTGAATAGGCACAGAATATACCCATAATTCGTTGAAATGATAAAGTGTGGCAGCTTTTGGCGGGATGGGATGCGCGCACAAGGTCACTCTGCAGCCAGCACCCGGTTTTTGCCGGTCTGTTTGGCAACATACAGTGCCTTGTCGGCTCGTGCCAACACGGCGTCCTGGATTTCTCCAGGGATGCGTTGAGCGATACCGGCGCTGAAAGTCATCAGCAGGCGTTCGTTGTTGTGCATAAAAAACTTTTTGGTGAGGTTGCGCTGTAACCTTGTTATTACCGACACAGCTTCATCCATCCCGGTTTCGGGCAGCAGAATCACGAACTCCTCACCACCGAAACGGGCGACGATATCGGTGGGGCGTATCGTCTCATCGACCATTCTTGCCAGGTATTTCAGGGCGTCGTCTCCGGTCTGGTGGCCGTGGGTGTCGTTGATCTGCTTGAAATCGTCAATATCGAGTATTGCCAGGCAAAGCTGCGACTCTTGCCGATCCGCCCGCGCTGCCTCGCGCTCGAAAGCGTCTTCCAGGCCGCGTCGGTTCAGGGTGCCGGTTAGCTGGTCTTCCTGCACTTTCTCGCTCAGCTGTTCCAGTTCCGCTTCAAGCTGCTTGATTTTTTCCTGGGCAGTTTCGACGGCTTTGCGTGCCATTATCAAGTCATCCCGAGAACGCAGTGCGTTGGATTGCACATTCCGGGTTTCGCGCATGACTTCGGTAATCAGTTCGAGGAGTTCGCCGATGTCTTCGGTCTGGCCGATTTTCTGCGAATAGTATTCGAGTTTGTCGTGGTATTCGCCGGTAGTTTCAGACAAGTCTCCAACGCGGTCTATAAAGCGGGCGACCATATCCTTCACGCTTGCCTTGGCTTGGTTGATGCTGTGCTTGAGCACACCCTGCTTGAAGACCACTTCTTTCAGGCCGCGTTCGGCCTGGTCGATGACTTGCAGGTCGAGAGGGTTAGCGATGATTTCCTGCAGCACGGCTATCTGGCCATGCAGCCACTGGTCATCCTCAAGCAGTTCGCTGATATTTTTCAGCAACAGGTTTAGAAGCCTGAGGAGTCCTTGCTGCAGTTTGGCGCCATCTTCCCCATGCAGCCCCAGTTTGAAACAGAATTGCTTGAGACTGGCGGAGAACCGGGTCAATTCCCAGCGGTCGTGGATGGTGTGAACCTGCTGCGCCAGTTCCCGAGCTTCATCGGCCAAAGCGGGGGCATGGCTCAATTGTGGAATCAGTGCGACTTCCAGCAGTCGCACCAGGAGTTCCTGCAACTGGCCGGGAATCTCATTGGCAGCATCCGCCGGGCCTGGGTGAGCCTGCGAGCTTAAGGATGATGCGGCTGCACCAGGGGCTGACTGGATTGCAAGGGTGGCTGGAGTATCTTCAACCAGGGGTATGACAGGATGCTTGGCAGGAGAGGCCAGGGGATCCGACCATGATTTAAGCAGATTCTGCAGCTTGGCATGCAATTCCGCCGGATCTGCCGCGAATCTGCTCAGTACCCGCTCCAGGCCTTCCTTCTTCTTGGACGCAGTCAAGCCGCTATGTCTGGCTTCCAACTGTTTCAATAGTTCCTTGATCAGATTTGCCCACGGGAGCGTAGCGGCAGGCAGCGGCACTACATCCTGCACGGTGGCAGGTGTTTGTTCGCCACTCTGACCGGTGTCAGAGTTGGCATCAGCAGCAGCCCCGGCAATTTCATGATAAAGCCTGTGGTAGTTGTCGGGAGTGGGCGCAGCCCGGCTGGCGGCAAGGCGCCGTAATACTTCCCTGGCTATAGCGGTGGGGTTTGAAATATCTGTCATAGGTGGGCCGTCAGTCCGGTGGAGTAATCCATCGCGCAAAGCCGTACATTGCGCCTGCGTGGAACGGGCGCAGAGGCTCCCTAATCCACCAGTTTGTTTTTGATGGCATAGCGAGTCAGGTCAGAATTGTTTCTGAGGTCGAGTTTCTCCAGCAGGCGCGCCCGGTAAACACTGACAGTTTTGGGGCTTAAAGACAGTTCTTCGGAGATGGCAGAGAGGGATTTTCCCGATGCGATCAGACGCAGTGTCTGAAACTCCCGATCCGACAGCATTTCATGCAGAGGTTGCTCAGTATCACCGCCCAGCGAATTGGCTAATTCCTCGGCCAGGGCAGCGCTGATGTACTTTCTGCCCGCAGCCACTTGACGGATTGCAGTGACAAGTTGCACTGGGGCGCTTTGTTTGTTCAGGTAGCCGGAAGCGCCGGCTTTCAGTGCACGTATTGCGAATTCATGCTCGGCATGCATGCTCAGCATCAATACTGCCAGCTTGGGGTGCGTTTTTTTGATCTGGCTCAGGACTTCGATGCCGTTACGGTCGGGCAATGAGATATCCAGCAATATCACATCAAACGTATCCTGCCGTGCCATTTTGATGGCCTGAAATCCGGTTTCTGCCTCACCTGCCACAACCAGGTCGTCAGTTTCGGCGAGGATTTGCTTCAAACCATGGCGCACGATGGCGTGGTCGTCTGCGATCAGGACTCTAATCATGGCTGGGGAACCTCTTAACAGGTCCTATGCGGGCGTGGAGGCGGCTTTGCGGGATGGATGCAGAAAAGGCGAGGACGCGAACGGTCGATTCCCCTTCGCTCCCAGCCTGACGCCGCAGGCCGCCCGCAATGCGCTCGGAATACTTATTCAGAGGTTCCTTAATTGATGCACTACGATGCATCGGACACTTTGCCATGTATCTATTCACGGACAGTTCCTAAAAGAGAGTTTTCTGTTCGGGGGGGATCTCGCTAGCCTGGCTCAGGTCGTAAGGGATGCTGACTATCACGGTGACGCCCTTGCCCGGCATGCTGTCGATTCTGACGTTTCCACCCAGAAAACGGGAACGCTCCCGCATGCCGCGAATGCCGAAGGAACGTGGTTTCGAACGATCCTGCTTCGACATGCCGCGCCCATTATCGGATACCAATAATTCCACGCGGCCATCCGCCGCTTTGAAGCTGATCTTGACGCGAGTGGCGTTGGCGTGTTTCGAAATGTTCGTCAGGGTTTCCTGGAAGATGCGAAAAATGGCAGCAGATAAATCTGACCCCAGGACGATATCTTCATCGGCGCATTCAATCTCGCAAGGGATCTTAAGCCGCTTGTGAAATTCCTTCGCTTGCCACTGAATGGCGGGAACGATGCCATAATCCAGAACTCCCGGGCGCAAATCCCGCGCTATGCGCCGGGTAGAGTCGATCATGCGGTCCGCCAGGGTGTCGATAAACTGGACTTTCTCCAGCAGTAGCGCTTTCTCCGGAGGCAGTCTGTCAATCAGCCATAGCAGGTCGATCTTGATGGCTGTGAGGGTGCCGCCCAGGTCGTCATGAATTTCACGCGAGAGTTCCATCCGTTCTCGCTCCTTGAGTGTCTGAAAGTGGGAAGAGAGTTCCCCCAGCTCCTGGTGTGCGCGCCTGATTTCGATTTCGGCGAGCTTTCCCTGGGTGATATTCGAGACAATACCTTCCCAGGCCACATCGCCGTCTGGAAGCTTGCGCGGGCTTTCCCGCAGATTGACCCACTTGATCTCTCCTTCTTCACCGACCTGGATGCGGCCTTCCCAGTTACAGGTGGCAAGCTTCTCGGTGGCTGCCTCAACGGCTTGGGAGAGCGATGCTTTATCCTCCGGGATAACCATGTCGAGAAACAAGTCGGGAGTGTCCTGGAGCGTTTGAGGGGTAATGCCAAGAAGCTGATTGCATCCTTCGCTCACATAAGTCAGGCGAACGGTGCCATCAGACTTCATGATGGATTGGAAAATCATGCCGGGCATATTGGCGCCAATCGTCCTGAAGCGTGCTTCGCTTTCTTGCAGCGCGATCTGTGCAAACTCGAATTGCTTGCGGGTTTTCGTTTCCAGTAAGCTGCGTTGCACCGCAGGGACCAGCCGGGCCATGTTTCCCTTGGCCACAAAATCATGCGCCCCGGCTTTCATCAAGGCCACAGCGGCCTCTTCGCCGATGCGGTCGGAAACAATGATGAGCGGAATGTCCTGCCCGCTGGTTCGCCACACCGACATTGTTTCCTTGGTGGAGAAACCAGGCAAATTGTAATCGGACAGAATTACGTCCCAGTCTCCGTTAGCGAGGGCGGTTTTCATTGCCGCAGCGGTTTTGACCCGCTGGCAATCAGTCTCAAAGCCACCTTCCTTGAGGGCATCCAGCATCAGTTCGGGATCGTCCACCGAGTCTTTCACCATCAGAACGTGCAGTATCTTTCGCTCCATGTCATCAGGATTGTCTGCTGCCGGCATTATTTCTGCGTTCGCTTTGCCCAAGCCGTCTCCTGTCGGTTGTTATTTTCTCCCAAGCGCACCCTGGAACGAAAAATAAGTAGCTGCATTTTCGTCGCCGTTGGCATCAGACCATGCGCTCGCCGTCCTGTTTCCCTGTGCCGAAGCATCTTAGCGGTTTCTACCCTGCTTGTAAATTTCCCTACATTTTCCGGCAAATTATCCTGCCAGGCGCATGCGAAGGAGCCGCTGAACAAATCCCACGCAAGCGCTAAAGAAATCGTGATAGCTGACGATAACCTACCAATGAAAGGTCAAGCATGATTTACTCGCGGATTGCTCATGGGTTGCTCGGCCTGAAGCATCAAGGCCCGTTTCTCGATACTACAAGGAGCAGACGCAAATCTGTGCTCCGTATAAACACGCGTGACTCAATGGGGGGTTTTCCTGCCATGTCGGCGGAAGTCCGGAAGTCTTCCCAGTATAGTCTCAGGGAGTAACAGTGCAGGAAATTTTTCTCGGCCGGCAGCCCATTCTCGATCGCAACCAGTACCCGGTTGCCCACGAGCTGTTGTTCCGTTCTGGCCATACAGCGCATGCAGGTGTCAGCGACGGAGTCTCTGCCTCGGCCAGCGTCATTGTCAATACCTACGCGGAACTGGGGATACAGAATGTGCTCGGCAAGCAGCGCGGTTTCATCAACGTCAATGCCGAACTGTTGATGAGCGACTTGATCCACTTGTTGCCGAAAAGTCAGGTGGTGCTGGAGCTGCTGGAAACAATAGAAATTACCGACGAGATAGTGCGGCGCTGCGGTGAGCTGCGCAGCATGGGCTATCAATTGGCGCTGGATGATGTGGTTGCGATCGATGACCGGACCAGACTACTGCTGCCGCTAATGAATGTGGCAAAAGTGGATTTGCTACGGATCGAGACGGATGCGCTGCCGCATCTCATTGATTCCCTGAAGTCCTGGCCGCTATTGCTGCTGGCGGAGAAGGTGGAAAGCGTAGAGCAGGCCAGACATTGCATGGCGCTGGGATTCGACATGTTCCAGGGCTATCATTTTGCGCGCCCCCAGATCATTGCCGGAAAACGCACCGATCCTTCGCAAATGGGGCTGCTGCGGCTGCTGGAGCTGGTTATGGGCGACGCCGATACTGCCGACATCGAACAGGAGTTCAAGCGCCATCCGAGCCTGGTTTATGGGCTGATGCGCATGGTGAATTCAGTCGCCTGCGGTCTGACGCATAAAATCGGTACGCTGCGGCAGGGTATCATAATGCTCGGTAGAAAACAGTTGCAAAGGTGGATGCAACTGCTGCTGTATACGGTGGGTAATGGTGATTCCCAGGCGATGAACGCCCTGATGCAATTGGCGGCTACTCGCGGCAAACTGATGGAGTTGATTGCCACAGTGGAACGGCCCGGTGACAAGCAGTATCAGGAGAGCGCTTTCATGACGGGTATCCTGTCGCTGCTCGACGCGCTACTGGGCATGCCGCTGCCGGAAATCATCAGTCAGCTCAACCTGACGGACGAAATAAAAGTGGCGTTGCTGTTCCGCAAGGGGAATCTGGGGAACCTGCTGATGCTACTGGAAAAGAAGGAAAGGAACGACATTGAAACTGTTTCTGTCATGCTGGCGGAACTGAAGTTTATGGGCATGGGCGAGTTGGTCATCGCGGAGCTGGAAGCGCTGCGATGGACCAACGGACTTGATGAAGTTTCCCGATGATCGTTGCAGCATAATTTCAGGGACAACAATGCAGGAAATCTTTCTTGGCCGCCAACCGATACTTGATCGCAACCACGATCTGGTTGCCTATGAGTTGCTGTTCCGTTCCGATCAGACCATGCAGGCCGGCGTCACTGACAATGTTTCAGCTTCGGCCAGTGTCATTGTCAATACCTACGCGGAACTGGGGATCCAGAACATGCTCGGCAAGCAGCGCGGTTTCATCAACGTCGACGCCGAACTGCTGATGAGTGACATGCTACACCTGCTGCCGAAAAGCAAGGTGGTGCTGGAGTTGCTGGGAACGATGGAAATCAATCCTGAGGTGGTGCGGCGCTGCGCTGAGCTCAGGAGTATGGGTTACCAACTGGCACTGGACGATATAGGCGAGGTCAACGATCGGATCAAGCCGCTGCTGCCGCTGGTGAATGTGGTAAAAGTGGATTTGCTGCAGCTTGCGGCCAACATGCTGCCAGATATTATTAATTCGCTGAAACCCTGGCCGCTATTGTTGCTGGCAAAAAAAGTGGATAGCGTGGAACAAGCAAGGAGCTGCATGAAACTTGGCTTTGATCTGTTCCAGGGATACCATTTCGCGTGCCCTCAGATCATTTCCGGAAAACGTATTGATCTTTCGCGCGTGGGATTGATGCGGCTTCTGGGGCTCATTATGCAAGATGCCGAGGCCGCCGATATCGAGGAGGAATTCAGGCATCATCCGAATATGACGTACAACCTGATGTGCATAGTGAATTCGGTCGCCAGCGGCCCGCCGCATAAAATCGGTACGCTACGGCAGGGGATCGTGGTGCTCGGCAGAAAGCAGTTGCAAAGATGGGTGCTGCTGCTGCTGTATACGGCGGGCAGAGGAAGCAGTCAGCTGGTGAGTCCCCTGATGCAGATGGCGGCCACCCGCGGCAAACTGATGGAATTGATCGCCATAGCGGATCGGCCCTACGACAGGGACTACCATGAGCGTGCTTTCATGACCGGCATCCTGTCGCTGCTCGATACCTTGCTGAGTGCGCCGCTGCTGGAGATTCTCAACCAGCTCAATCTGCTGGATGAAGTAAAAGCGGCCCTGCTGGCGCGGGAGGGGCGTCTGGGGCAACTGTTGACGCTGCTGGAAAAGAAGGAAGGAAATGACAGCAAGGCCGTTTCCTCGATGCTGGCAGGGCTGAGTTTTCTGAGTCTTGGCGAGTTGATCACGGCAGAGCTGGAAGCAATCTGCTGGGCCAATGGGCTCGATGAAATCTACCATTGATTGTTTTGCATAGGGCGTCCAGCTGTCATGGCAGGAAACTGAAAGTTACCCCGGCATAATCTCATGGAGCAAGAAAGTGCAGGAAATTTTCCTTGGCCGCCAACCGATTCTTGATCGCAGCGAGAATCTCGTTGCCTATGAGTTGCTGTTCCGTTCTGGCTTTACCGCGGATGCTGGTGTTGCCGACGATGCCTCCGCCTCGGCCAGCGTCATTGTCAATGCCTACGCGGAACTGGGACTCGAGAATGTGCTGGGCAAGCAACGCGGCTTCATCAACGTCAATGCCGAACTGTTGATGAGCGACATGATTCGCCTGTTACCTAAAAAACAGGTGATGCTGGAGCTGCTGGAAACAATAGAAATTACCGACGAGGTAGTACGGCGCTGCGGCGAACTGCGCAGGATGGGCTATCAGTTGGCGCTGGACGATGTGGTCGAGATCACCGATCCGATTAAGCAACTGTTGCCACTGGTCAACGTGGTAAAAATAGATTTATTGCAGACCAGCGCGCAGGCGCTGCCACAGCTTATCAGTTCTCTGAAGTCCCGGCCATTATTGCTGCTAGCGGAGAAGGTGGAAAACATGGAACAGGCCAGGCACTGCATGACGCTTGGTTTTGACCTGTTCCAGGGCTATCACTTTGCGCGCCCCCAGATTATGTCTGGAAAGCGCGCTGATCCTTCACAGCTGGGGTTGTTGCGGCTGCTGGGGCTGATCATGAATGACGCCGAGAACGTCGACATCGAGCAGGAATTAAAACACTATCCAACCCTGACTTTTAACCTGGTACGGATGGTGAATTCAGTTGCCTGCGGCCTGCCGCATAAAATTGGCTCGCTGAAACAGGTGATCGTAGTGCTCGGCAGAAAACAGCTGCAAAGATGGGTACAGCTGCTGCTGTATACGACGGGCAAGGCTGATTCGCAGCAGATGAGCGCGCTGATGCAGACAGCGGCCACCCGCGGCAAGCTGATGGAGTTGATCGTCACGCTAGGTCAGCCGCATGACAAGCAATACCATGAGCGCGCTTTTATGACCGGCATCCTGTCGCTGCTGGATACCCTGTTGGGGATAGCGTTGCCGGAAATCATCAACCAGCTCACTCTGGCAGATGAAGTGAAGCGGGCCTTGCTGTCGCGAGAGGGAAATCTGGGCCGCTTGTTGGCGTTGCTGGAAGAGAAGGAGAAGAACGACATCGAAGCCGTTTCCGTGATTCTGGCGGAGACGGGATTTCTGAGGATCGGCGAGTTGATCTCTGCAGAGCTGGATGCGGTACGCTGGGCCAACGGGCTCAATGAAGCCCGTCACTGATTAGCACCCGGCGGTTGTCGCGCTTCCCATCACTTATTCAGTTCTCTGATCAATTTCCCTGGCAGACTGTTGAAAACCCCCGTTCACACTGAACGTGGTGTCATACATGCAAAGTCGCAGTAAATTCCATTTCCTGATTCAAGTGGAACCAATCCTTCTGCGTGCCTGAAGAGGTGCTCGTTTCTCTCGCACTCGATAGAAGCGCCTTCAGGCGCGAAGGATCCCTGCATCGCCCCTGAAGGGTCTCCTACACACGTCATCCCAACTTCATCTTCCCGCAGAGAGGACCCTTCAGACGCAAACGATGATTTGAGGATTTCTTTAAAGATTTATTTTTTACTGCCGATGACAGACAGCAAGCTAGTTTTTCGCCTGTGGACGTATGTGGCTATGGATGACTATAGCAAAAGTAAAGTGCGAGAACGTAATGACGAGGCCACAGAATTCTGCGATGCAGAACTGCTTTGATCCTGCCACTCAGGAGACGAGAGTGTTCTGCAATTGCCAGTTGGATGATTATTTTGCGGGAGTCAAAGGCGAGCTGAGCCAAGTGGAAGGCTGGTGGGTGATGCCGTTGGCGAGCTGATCGCCAGCTTCAAATATATCAGCACACTTGCCCGTTCCCAGCAGGAGATCTCGCTGTCGATTGTGCAAACGGCGGCAAGTGCACAGAGAGACAGCAATGGCGAGCCGGTGGAACATTTATTGGAGAGGCAACAGATGATTATCGATCAGATCGAGCAGGAAGTCGATGCGGCGGTGGCCTGCATGCAGTTTGGCGATCTGGCGACTCAGTTGCTGAGTCGCACCATGATCCGCATTGAAGCGCTTGGTACGGCGCTGCAGCGGGTAGACGCGCAGGACGTGACGGCAGGGGGCAATGCCCCGATAAAACAAAACGACTGAGGAGCACAAGTATGGCAAAAACAATTCTTGCAGTGGACGATTCCGCTTCTATCCGTGCAATGGTTTCCTTTACGTTGAGGAGTGCCGGCTATGTGGTGGTTGAGGCGGTGGATGGTCGGGATGCCCTCGACAAGGCCAAAAAAAATAATGGCGTCCACTTGATCCTGACCGATCTCAACATGCCGCGCATGGATGGTTTGACTCTGATCAAATCGTTACGCAGCCTGCCGCGTTACCGGACCGCACCGATCCTGATGCTCACCACCGAGTCGAGCGATGTCATGAAAGCCCAGGGCCGTGCCGCGGGAGCCACCGGCTGGATGGTCAAGCCATTCGATCCGAAGAGGCTGCTCGAAGTGATCACAAAAGTTCTCGGCTGAGGATCGACATAAATGCGCACTCTATGCTTGCCGGAATCGCCACTTTGTTGAATTCAAGTGACGGAGATTAGCAGGGATTTCCGCCTCTATTCCGTAATTCATATGCTTCCTAATGTAAACATACTGAAACCTATTAAATTCTAAGGCGAGGCAACGCGTGACCACAGACATGAGCCAGTTCTACCAGGTGTTCTTCGAGGAAGCTGCGGAGCTCCTGGCGGAAATGGAAACCCGTTTGCTGGGGCTGGACCTCAATGCGCCCAGCATAGAAGATCTGAATGCCATTTTCCGTACTGCTCATTCGATCAAGGGTGGTGCCGGGACATTTGGTTTTTCCGACATGACCGATCTGACGCATTTACTGGAATCGCTGCTGGATCGTCTGCGTAAGGGCGAGTTGGCGGTCCGGAGCGAGATGATAGACGTGTTTCTCAGCGCCGGCGATATCCTGAAAGATCAGCTTGCGGGTCATCGCGGTGACGGTGGGGCGGATGCAACCGCCGCAGCCGGAGTATGCAAAGATCTGCAACGGCTTGCGGCAACGAGCGGCACCCCGTCCACACCCGCACTGGTATCTGCACCTGCGGCGGCACAGCCTGCTATTGCCTTGGAAAAAACTTACTGTATCGAATTCCCGTACGAAGGCATCAACGCCCAGATCATGGACAATCTGCTTGCCAATCTCGGACAGATGGGCACTCTTGAGAATTTGAGCCGGCCAGCGGCAAGTGGCAACAAAAAAACCGGCAAAAAGGCCAGCAAAGAAGCAGAGCAACAGTGTGTGCTAAAGCTTGCCACCGGCGTCAGCGAAGAAGACATCTGGGAAGTACTGGCCTTCATGGTGGACGTGAGTAATCTGAAAATCGCAGTAGAGGCTCCCACCAGCGAAGAAGCATTAACATCTGTTGCCAATGAATCGCGCCAAGAGAGTGCGGCATCCGAGGATGCTGGCTATGGCTTCTTTCCGGATGCGTCCGCCGCACCGGTTTCTGCGCCGGCAAACACTGCAGCAACAGGGGTGATAGCCAAATCTCCCGGCAGACGCCTGAGCGACGACCTCAGCCTCGAGGTGACCAGGTCGGGACGCCGCCCCGACGACAAGCTGGTAGTAAGCGCCGCCAATGAAACCTCTTCGATCCGTGTCAGTGTCGAGAAGGTCGATCAACTGATCAATCTGGTGGGCGAACTGGTGATTACCCAGGCCATGCTCGCCCAGACCGCGTCGCAGGTGGACCCTGTAATCTACGAAAAACTGCTCGAGGGCATGAGTACGCTGGAGCGCAATACCCGGGACATGCAGGAATCGGTGATGTCGATCCGCATGATGCCGATTAGTTTTGTCTTCAGCCGTTTTCCCCGGGTGGTGCGGGATCTGGCGGCCAAGCTCAACAAGCATGTGGAACTGAAAACCATCGGTGAAGGCACAGAGTTGGACCGGGGGCTGATTGAGAAAATCGCCGACCCGCTGACTCATCTGGTGCGTAACAGTCTCGATCATGGCATTGAATCGCCGGAGAAACGCGTGGCAGCAGGTAAGCCGGCCAAGGGCACCATCACCCTGCAAGCTTCTCACCAGGGCGGCAACATCGTCATCGAAGTCAGTGACGACGGTGCCGGGCTGAACCGGGAAAGAATTCTGGCCAAGGCGAAAGAGCGTGGACTGCCGGTGAAGGACGACATTTCCGACCAGGAAGTCTGGCTGTTGATATTTGAAGCTGGTTTTTCTACTGCTGAAACGGTCACCGATGTTTCCGGTCGCGGGGTCGGTATGGACGTAGTCAAGCGCAACATCCAGGGTATGGGCGGCCGGGTGGAAATTGACTCGGCACTCGGGTTCGGAACCCGTATTTCGGTACGCCTGCCATTGACGCTCGCCATTCTTGACGGGCTATCGGTAGCGGTTGGCAGCGAAATGTTCATCGTGCCGCTGGGCTATATCATCGAGTCGCTGCAGCCAGCAGAGGATGATGTCAAGACAGTGAGTGGACGCGGCTGCGTCGTACAGGTACGGGGTGAGTACCTGCCGGTGGTCGCGCTCCACGAAATATTCAATCTGCGGCCCAAGGTGACCGAAGTGCACAAAGGCATTGTCGTCATTCTTGAAACCGAGGGGCGCAAGACAGCCATGTTTGTTGACGCGCTGGTGGGCCAGCATCAAGTGGTGATCAAGAGTCTTGAGAGCAACTACCGCAGGGTGCAAGGTATTTCGGGAGCCACCATCATGGGTGACGGCAGGGTGGCACTGATTATCGATGCGGCTGGGATGATCGCGGCATCGCAGAACAAGTCCGCGCTGACAGTTTAGCGGTGTGATGCATCTGCAGAGAATTTAAATGAAAAGATACCTATGCAATGTCTGCGGTTATATCTATGACGAAGCGGTTGGCGATCCAGAGCACGGCATTTCGGCCGGTACCCGATGGGAAGGTATTCCCTGTGACTGGGTGTGCCCGGACTGTGCTGTGGTCAAGGCTGATTTTGAAATGGTGAAAATTTAGGCCGCGCAGGGTGCGCTCTTGTCGTGCCTACGTTGCCGGACGCTGAAAAATTTCCAGAAGCGTGCTGAAATCTGCGTCAGATCGACTGTAACAACGGTCACTAATAGAAGGAGCATGAAAAATGGCCACGGAAACAACTGAATCAACCGACGTATCTGTCGGTCACATGGCTAACGAATTCCTCACTTTCCGCTTGGGAAAAGAAGAATACGGCATCGAGATCCTGACGGTGCAGGAGATACGCGGCTACGATGCTGTTACCCACATCGCCAACGCACCCGAATTCATCAAGGGTGTGGTCAATCTGCGCGGCATTATCGTTCCCATCGTCGACATGCGCATCAAATTCAAACTCGACAAGGCTGATTACGATCAATTTACGGTGGTAATTATCCTGATCGTGTCGGGACGCGTGGTGGGCATTGTGGTGGATGCAGTCTCGGATGTGATTAATCTGAGTTCAGAGCAGATTCGACCGGCACCGGAATTCGGTGCCACGATCAATGCAGAATACATCATGGGTCTGGGCACGGTAGGGGAGCGCATGTTGATCCTAATGGACATCGAGAAGCTCATGAACAGCAGTGAAATGGGGCTGATCGAACAGCTCGCGCATTGACCAATTATTAATTATCCCAAAAACTGAAGGAGACTCAAATGTTCAACAATCTGACCATCAAAGCGCGCCTGATCCTGATCCTTTCCATCCTGGCAGTTCTCCTGGTAGGCATCGGTTTGTCCGGCCTGTTCGGCATGAACAAGACCAACGAAGGCTTGAGAACTGTCTATGTCGATCGCACGATTGCTCTCGGGCAAGTGTCTGATGTCGACACGACAGTATCGAGTATTCGCGCCGGGCTCAACAATGCGGTGCTGTTCCCTACTGAAGAGAACATCAATCGGCGACTTAGGGAAATTGAGGCGGATACGACGAAGGCGCAAAAGATATGGGCTGAGTACCAGGCCAGTTCTTTCACTCCAGAAGAAAGAGCGTTGTCCGACAAGTTTCTTGCAGCCTGGACCCACTTCACTAAAGAAGGGTTCGAGCCGGTAATGAATCATTTGCGCAACAGAAACATAGACGAAGCAAAGAGAGTCATTCAAACCCAATTTGGGACGTTGGCTCCTGCATTCCTGGAAGCGCTGGGTGGATTGACTCAAATCCAGCTGGATATCGCCAAGAGCGAATACGACCAGGCAGTGAGCCGATTCGAGACCATACGCAATATTTCCATCATCGTCATTGTGTTCGGCATCTTGTTTGCAGCTTTTGCCGGATTCCTGCTGGTGCGGGGGATCACCCGCTCGCTCACGCAGGCAATGGGCGTGGCGGAGGCGATTGCTGATGGACGCCTGGACACCAGGATTGAATTGGTGGGGCGCGACGAGATAACGGAGTTGTTGCGCTCAATGCAGAAGATGAGCGAGGTTCTGAAGGGGTTTTATGCGGCGCAGGTCGAGATGAAGAAGCAGCACGATGCCGGATTGATCGGCTACCGGATTACGGCTGATAGATTTTCAGGCAGCTATGGTGAAATGGCGACGGCAACCAACGATCTGGTCGCCTCGCATATTGCGGTGCAGATGAAGCTCGTGGATGTGGTCACACGCTATGCACAAGGCGACCTGTCAGTAGATATGGAGCAGCTGCCGGGCGAGAAAGCGAAGATCACCGAGGCGATGAACGGGGTCAAGACAAGCTTGCAGGCGATCAATGGCGAAATCAAGGGGCTGGTGGAGGCAGCGGTGGCGGGTGACTTCACCAAGCGTGGCGATGCGGCGCGGTATTATTACGAATTCAAGATCATGGTTGATGGGCTGAACCAGCTGATGCAGACCAGTGAAACGGGTCTGAACGAAGTCGCACGGGTACTTGGTGCCTTGGCGCAAGGCGATCTGACGGAGAAGATCACCAACGAGTACAAGGGCACGTTCGGACAATTGAAGGACGACTCGAACCAGACGGTAGCGCAGCTGACCAGTATCGTCTCGCAGATCAAGGAGGCAACCGAGTCGATCCACACGGCATCGAGTGAGATTGCACAGGGCAACACCGATCTGTCGCAACGTACCGAAGAACAGGCATCAAGCTTGGAAGAAACCGCCTCCAGCATGGAAGAGCTGACCTCGACGGTGAAACAGAATGCAGAGAACTCGAGACAGGCCAATCAGCTTGCCATCGGCGCCAGTGAAATCGCGGTCAAGGGCGGCAACGTAGTCAGTCAGGTGGTCACCACCATGTCCTCGATCAACGACAGTTCGAAGAAGATAGTCGACATCATCAGCGTGATCGACGGCATTGCGTTCCAGACCAACATCCTGGCCTTGAACGCGGCGGTGGAGGCCGCCCGCGCCGGTGAATCGGGCCGCGGCTTTGCCGTAGTGGCCGCCGAGGTGCGCAGCCTGGCCCAGCGCAGCGCCACCGCGGCCAGCGAGATCCGCGGCCTGATCGCACGCTCGGCCGAGCAGGTGGAAAACTCGGTGCGCCAGACCCGCGCGGTGGGCGAAACCCTGGACGAGGTGGTGGCCGGTGTGCGCCAGGTGTCCGAGTCGCTGCGCGGCATCGCCGAGGCCAGCGCCCGCCAGAGCGTGGACCTGGAGCAGGTGTCGCAAAGCGTGGGCAACCTGGACGAGATCACCCGCCACAACGCCGGCATGGTGGAAGACTCGGCCCAGGCGTCCAAGGAGTTGGTGGGCCGGGCCCAGGCCCTGTCGTCGGCGGTGGCCTCGATACGCCTGCGCCAAGGCAGTGCCGACGAGGCCCATGCGCTGGTGGACCGGGCGCTGGCGCTGATCGCGCAGCGCGGGCTGGCCGCAGCCACGCCGGACTTTCAATCCAAGGACCTGGGCTTT
>JAYSQR010000070.1:0-6897 GCA_043721435.1 Nitrosospira sp.
GCGCAATATTCCCGCCGGCGGCGAGATCGCGTTGAGGCTGTTTGCGTGAATGAGCATTACGGAAAATATTCGGCAGCAAGCGCAGAAACTGCGTGAGACTGTCGAGCTGCATAATTACCGTTATTACGTACTGAATGCACCGACTATCCCGGATGTTGAATTCGACAGGCTATTCCGCGAATTGCAGCAGCTTGAACAGCGCTATCCCCAGCTTGTCACGCCCGAATCCCCCACCCAGCGCGTAGGCGCTGCACCGCTTAAGGAATTCTCCCAGGTTACCCATCGCACCCCGATGCTCTCTCTCAGCAATGCGTTTGAGGAAGCAGAGGTGGATGCGTTTGACCGGCGTGTGTGTCAGGGTCTGGAAGCGGACAATGTGGAATATGCCGTGGAGCCGAAATTTGACGGCCTCGCCGTCAGTCTTTGTTACGAAAACGGCGTATTCGCGACGGGTGCGACCCGTGGCGATGGCTACACCGGCGAAGATGTCACGCTGAATTTACGTACCGTCAAGTCCATCCCGCTACATTTGCCTGGCGGTCTGCATAGCACTCGCCATCCCACCCTGCTGGAAGTGCGCGGCGAGGTACTGATGTTGAAAGCTGATTTTGAAAAGCTTAACCAGCAGCAGCGTGACAGAGGCGAGAAGGAATTCATGAATCCACGCAATGCTGCAGCCGGCTCGCTGCGCCAGCTTGATCCCGGCATTACTGCGACCCGCAGGCTGACATTCTTTGCGTATGGCATCGGCACGCATGCAGGCGGCGGCGTGCCGTGCGACAAACACAGCCACGTGATGGATTATCTTGCGTCGCTGCATTTTCCGGTGGCGCGTGAGCGCCAGGTGGTGAGCGGCGCAGCCGGATTGCTGGCGTATTACCATGCGATAGGGGCTATGCGTGAGCAGTTGCCTTACGATATTGATGGGGTGGTGTACAAAGTCAACGATCTGGCACAGCAGGAGAGACTGGGATTCGTTTCCCGTGCACCGCGCTTTGCCGTGGCGCACAAGTTTCCGGCACAGGAAGCGGTGACCGAACTGCTGGGGATCGATGTGCAAGTGGGCAGAACCGGTGCCCTGACTCCGGTTGCGCGATTGAAACCGATATTGGTTGGCGGCGTCACCGTGACCAATGCGACCTTGCATAATGAGGATGAGATCAGGCGCAAGGATGTGATGATCGGCGATCATGTGATCGTGCGGCGCGCGGGTGACGTGATTCCAGAAGTAGTGGCGGTGGTGGCGGAGCAGCGCCCCAGTTACGCAAGGCAATTCATTATGCCCGACCACTGTCCGGTATGCGGTGCCAGGGCGGTGCGCTTGCCGGGGGAGGCAGTGACGCGCTGTACCGGCGGGTTGTTCTGTCCGGCGCAGCGGAAACAGGCGCTGCTGCATTTTGCCTCTCGCCGCGCTTTGGACATCGAAGGTCTGGGGGACAAACTGGTGGAGCAACTGGTGGACCACGCCATCGTCAGAACACCTACGGATCTTTACAAGCTGGGTATTGCGGCGCTCGTCGGTCTGGAGCGCATGGCGGATAAGTCCGCGAACAACGTGGTGGCGGCTATTGCGAAAAGCAGAAGCACTACGCTGGCGCGTTTCATTTATGCGCTCGGAATTCGCAATGTGGGTGAGACCACCGCCAAAGAACTGGCCCGTTATTTTGGCAATCTTGAGCAGTTGATGGCGGCAGATGCGGAAAGCTTGCGGCAGGTGCCGGATGTCGGCCCGGTGGTAGCCCAGAGCATTGCCGATTTTTTCGCCGAGAGGCACAATCGTGAAGTCATCGAGCAGTTGCGCGCAGCCGGTGTGCGCTGGCAGGAAGGCAGCGGCACGCAGCAGGCAAAGCTCAGTGTCGGCAGGATTGGTGGCAGGACTTTCGTGTTGACCGGAGCCTTGCCGGATCTGACGCGGGAAGATGCTAGGGAGAAAATCGAAGCCGCGGGCGGAAAAGTGACCGGGAGCGTTTCGAAAAAAACCGATTACGTGGTGGTGGGCGCCGATCCGGGCAGCAAGTATGACAAAGCAGTTGAATTGGGAATAACCATCCTCGACGAAGCAGGGCTGTTACAATTATTGCAGGATTCGCATAGAGCGTAACCGATAAACTCATGACAAAAATAACCAAAGCCGTTTTCCCGGTGGCAGGCATGGGCACCCGTTTTCTGCCCGCCACCAAGGCCAGTCCCAAGGAAATGATGTCGATTGTGGATAAGCCACTGATTCAGTACGCGGTGGAGGAGGCCATCGCGGCGGGTATCACGGAAATGATTTTTATCACCGGGCGTAACAAGCGTTCCATCGAAGATCATTTCGACAAAGCTTACGAAATGGAAGCAGAGCTGGAAGCGCGCGGCAAGACTGATGCCCTGGAAATGCTGCGCAGCATTGTGCCAAAGAATATTTCCTACATTTATATTCGTCAGCCGGAAGCCCTGGGACTGGGTCACGCCGTGCTGTGCGCACGGCCAGCAGTGGGTAATGAGCCATTCGCAGTGCTGCTGGCGGATGATCTGATCGACAGCGATGATCCGGTTATCCGGCAAATGACCCGGTTGTATGAGCAAAACCGCTGCTCGATACTGGGAGTACAGAATATCGCGTTGGAAGATACGATGAATTACGGCATCGTCAAATGCGAAGCGGGAAAAGACGGGTTGCACCAGATCACCGGCATCGTGGAAAAACCCAAACCCGAGAGCGCGCCTTCAACGCTGGGCGTGGTAGGGCGCTATATTCTCACTCCCAGAATTTTTGCGCATCTGGAGAGAATCGAACCCGGCGCTGGTGGAGAAATCCAGCTTACCGACGGCATCGCCTCACTGTTGCAGGAAGAGCGGGTGCTGGCTTACGAATTTTCCGGAATCCGTTACGATTGCGGAACCAAGCTTGGCTACCTCAAGGCTACTATCGCGCTGGCGCTCAAGCATCCCGAAGTGAGGGAAGAATTTGCTGCTCATCTAGCTACCCACAGCGACAATATTCGCCGCAATATTCCTGTCGATTAATGGCACATTGAAACCTTGAGTCACATCCAACATCCCGGAAACTGATGCTTTCTTCCGAAGAAGCAAAACGGCTACTTGATACGGCGGAACTGATTTACTCTGCTGATATCGTAGCTGATACCGTCAGCCGTATGGCGGCAGACATTACTGCGGCGCTATCGGATCGCTATCCGCTGGTGCTGAGCGTAATGGGCGGCGCGGTGGTGTTTACCGGGCAACTGCTGCCACTACTGAGATTCCCGCTGGATTTCGATTATATCCACGCTTCCCGTTACCATAACAATACCAGCGGCGGCCAGATTGAGTGGAAAGTGTTGCCCAGGGAAAACATACAGGGCCGGGTGGTGTTGGTGCTGGATGATATTCTCGACGAAGGTGTTACCTTGGCCGCGATTCGAGAACGGATCATGGGAAGCGGAGCAACAGCCTTTTACAGCGCGGTTCTTGCCGACAAGGACATTGGCCGCTCCAAGCCGATCAGTGCGGATTTTGTTGGTGTTACACTGCCGAATCGCTATGTGTTCGGCTTCGGTATGGATGTGCACGGTGCATGGCGGAATTTGCCCGCGATTTATGCAATGAGAGATTGAAACTTTTCCATTACATCTAGTCTGGTTTTTGAAAAAATATGCTCGCAATCATCGGTGGTACCGGCATGACCCAGCTTGCCTGTCTTGAAATATCGCATCGACAGGTTATGCGAACGCCCTATGGCGAACCATCCGGGCCATTGACCTTTGGCAGGATCAACAACCATGAGATCGTATTTTTGGCGCGCCACGGTTATGGCCACACCATCCCGCCGCATGCAGTGAACTATCGCGCCAACCTGTGGGCGCTGCAATCATTCAAGCCGACACGGGTGGTGTCGGTTGCGTCGGTGGGCGGCATCCGTGCCGATCTCATGCCCGGCACGATTGCGGTTCCCGATCAGATCATCGATTACACCCATAGCCGCAAATTTACCTATTTTGACGGCACCGACAGACCGGTCACCCATATTGATTTTACCGAGCCTTACTGCCCGGTAACGCGCGGGCATCTGCTAGAGGCGGCAAAGCGGGCAAATGAGAAAATAATCGAGGGTGGTGTTTACGCCGCTACCCAGGGACCGCGCCTCGAAACCGCGGCGGAAATTAACCGGCTGGAACGGGACGGCGCCGATATGGTGGGTATGACCGGCATGCCAGAAGCGGCATTGGCAAAGGAACTGGGGCTGTGCTACGCGACCCTCGCGGTGGTAGCCAATTATGCGGCGGGACGGGGGACGAGCGCTCATATCGTCCGTCTGGAAGATGTGCATGCCGTTCTGGAGAAAGCGATGGTCAGTGTCAGAAATATTCTTGAACACGTGGTGGAACTCGATGACGATTAGAACCGTTTTGAAAATGGGCGATCCGCGTCTGCTGAAAGTAGCGGACAAGGTAGAGAAATTCGATACTCCTGAACTCAATACGCTGATTCGGGATATGCACGACACCATGGAAGCGCTGGACGGCGCGGGACTGGCGGCACCGCAGATTGGTGTCAGTCTGCAAGTGGTGATCTTCGGCGTGAAACACAGCCCGCGCTATCCCGATGCCGAGGAAGTGCCTTACACCGTGCTGGTGAATCCCGTGCTGAAACCGCTCACGCAGGAGGTGGAACAGGACTGGGAGGGTTGTTTGAGCGTTCCCGGTCTGCGCGGCATGGTACCGCGCTTTGCCAGATTGCGTTACCGGGGGTTCGATCAGTACGGCAAACCCATCGACCGCAATGTGGAAGGTTTCCACGCACGCGTGGTGCAGCACGAATGCGATCACCTGCAAGGCATACTCTATCCCATGCGCATCACCGATTTTCGCCTGTTCGGTTATACCGAGGTGCTGTTTCCGGGGCAGGCGCCGATGGATGAGTGAATGGCGCCTGAAGGGTGTCAGGGCTTCACTACTACCAGTATCACCACCGCAATCAGTATCACCACCGGAATTTCATTGAACCAGCGGTAAAAAACATGACCATGCCGGTTGCGGTCATGTTTGAAATCGGCCAATAACTTGCCGCAGTAAAGATGATAGGCAATCAGCACCGCCACCAGTGCCAGCTTGGCATGCAGCCAGCCGCCGGAAAAACCATAACTCAACCAGAGCCACACACCGAATACGATAGTCAGCACCGCGCCCGGCGTCATGATGCCATAATAAAGTTTGCGCTCCATCACCTTGAAGCGATCGATGCTGGGCCGGTCATCGCTCATGGCATGGTAGACGAACAGGCGCGGCAAATAGAACAGGCCAGCGAACCAGGTAACCATGAAAATGATGTGCAGCGATTTGATCCAGAGCATTTAATTTCCTTTTCGTACGGAAGCGATAGGTTATTTCATCGGGCGCTTCCGCGCCAGTACCACTTTTATATACTATCATCCAGGCTGTGAGTTGGAATACGTAACGGGAGTGGGTGCATGGACATGATTAAAACACGCGCGGCGGTTGCCTGGGGTCCGGGTCAGCTTTTGAGCATCGAACAAGTTGACCTGATGCCGCCGCAAAAGGGCGAAGTACTGGTGCGAATTGTGGCCACAGGCGTATGCCATACCGATGCCTACACGCTTTCCGGGAAAGATCCAGAAGGCAGGTTTCCCACGATACTCGGCCACGAAGGCGGCGGGATCGTCGAGGCTCTGGGCGAAGGGGTGACCAGCGTGGCCGTGGGCGATCATGTGATTCCGCTTTATACTCCGGAATGCGGTGAGTGCAAGTTCTGCAAATCGGGCAAAACCAACTTGTGTCAGGCGATACGCGTAACCCAGGGACAGGGGCTGATGCCCGACGGCACCACGCGTTTCTCCAAGGATGGGAAACCCATTTACCACTACATGGGCACTTCGACTTTCTCCGAATATACCGTCATCCCCGAAATTTCCTTGGCAAAAATCAGCAAGGAAGCGCCGCTGGAGAAAGTCTGTCTGCTCGGCTGCGGCGTGACCACCGGCATGGGCGCCGTTGCCAATACCGCGAAAGTGAAGGCGGGTGACACCGTGGCGGTGTTCGGCCTCGGCGGTATCGGTCTGGCCGTGATCATCGGTGCTGTCATGGCCAAAGCCGCACGCATCATCGCGATCGACATCAATCCCGGAAAATTTGAAATTGCCCGGCAACTGGGCGCCACCGATGTGGTGAACCCCAAAGATCATGCCAAGCCGATCCAGGAGGTGATAGTCGAGATGACCGGCGGCGGCGTGGATTTTTCCTTTGAATGCATCGGTAACGTCAAGGTGATGCGTTCAGCGCTGGAGTGCTGCCACAAGGGTTGGGGCGAATCGGTGATCATCGGCGTGGCCGACGCCGGTGAAGAAATCTGCACCCGTCCGTTCCAGTTGGTGACCGGGCGCGTATGGCGCGGTTCGGCATTTGGCGGGGTGAGAGGACGCAGCGAACTGCCAGGCTATGTGCAACGCTATCTCGACGGTGAATTTGAACTCGACACCTTCATCACCCACACCATGGGGCTGGAGCAGATCAACCAGGCATTCGACCTGATGCACGCAGGCAAATCCATACGCACGGTGATCCATTTCGACAAGTAGTTCCGACTTGGTCTGACGGTCTGTGTCGTGCCAAGATCAGACGTACAGAATTCGAGTTGTTGTTGGATAGCCGACGTGGATTAGAACCAAAGAACAGGTCATCCAGAATGTTTAGATATTTTTAGCCAAGATACCAATGGCGAGTTGTATCTATAATTAACCCCAAGTATTTGTAGCCTTCCTGTTACTTGGACGGGGTTAGTTTAATTGCTTAGAAAGAGGGAGTGAGCGGAGTCCGATTTAGTGGACGGGCAAGTCATCTAGATTATGCCGCAGATTGTTGTCTGTTGGCATAAAACTGGTTAGCGAAATCAGCGGGT
>JAYSQR010000071.1:0-18967 GCA_043721435.1 Nitrosospira sp.
TTGCAATTTCGACTGGCTGGTCAAAAAGGCATGGATACTACCGCATCCCGCCCTCACAACCAGCGTTACTCAAAATTGCACTTCATTCCTGAATTCGCCGTACTTCTCAATAAGTACCGCGCGCGATGGCAGCTTTGCGGAATGGGACACACGAAAGGCGAGAATGCGAAGGGTTGATCCCCTTCGCTCCGAGCCTGATACAGCAGACCACCCGTAAGGCGCCGCACTAGAACGGGATATCGTCATCCATGTCGTCAAACCCGCCGCCACTTTTGGCAGCAGCCGGCTTAGCCGATGCACTGGCCGGAGCGCCTTCTTCCTGGTCCACCACTTCGAAACTGCTGCTGCCGGGCTTGCTGCCCAGCATCTTCATGTCGCTCGCAATGATCTCGGTGGTATAGCGTTCTACACCCGCCTTGTCGGTCCACTTGCGCGTTTCCAGCCGCCCTTCGACATACACCGGGCGGCCCTTTTTCAGGTATTCCCCGGCGATCTCGGCCAGCTTGCGATAAAACGTAACGCGATGCCATTCGGTCTTTTCCTGCTTCTCACCGCTTTTGTCTTTCCAGGTTTCGGTAGTGGCCAGAGTGATGTTGGTCACCGCCTCGCCATTGGGCATATAACGGGTCTCGGGGTCTTTGCCCAGATTGCCGATGAGTATCACCTTGTTGACTGATGCCATTTACGCTTCTCCCCCTAGTAATTGAACAACCCGTTCTTCGTCAAAACCATGCATATCCACTTTTAGGTAAGCCACCCTTTCGCTCGCCAACACCAGCGCCTCATGCACGCCGGGCAGCGCCGCCAGTTCGCGCGACAGACCACTGGCCCTGCCCGTATCCATTTCCTGCACATGATACATTCTGGTACGCACAGCAGCAGGTGCCTTCATAGTAGCGGCAAGCACCAGCCATAATGCCAGTAGAATGCCACAGAATGCAAATAGCGCAGATCCACCGTAGTTGCCGTAAAGATAGCCACCCGCGGTGGCGCCGGTAAAGGCACCAAGAAACTGCACACTGCTATAGACGCCAATGGCCGTGCCCTTCGCGCCGACCGGAGCAATCTTGGAAATAAGCGACGGTAAACTTGCTTCCAGCAGATTGAATGCGGCAAAGAATACCAGCAACGCCGCTGCCGTACCCCACACGGAATCGAGCGTCGACGCCAGCAGCACCTGACTCACCAGCAGTATTGCCACCGCGAAGGTAAACACCGGCTTGAGCTTGGCTTTCTTTTCCGCATAAATAATTGCCGGAATAATCAGCAGCATGGAGATAAGCAGTACCGGCAAATATATCTGCCAGTGCTGATCTACCGCCAGACCGGCCTGACGCAAAGACAGCGGCACCACCAGCCACAACGCCATCAGCACCGCGTGTAGCGCAAACACACCGAAATCCAGCCGCAGCAGTTCGGGATTGCGCAGCACGTTGTGGAAACGCCCGGCAGAGGCCTCGGTATCGGAATGGAAACGGCTGACCAGCGGATCGGGAATGATCTTGTACACCACCCCCATCGCCAGCAATGCCAGCACCCCAGTCATGGTGAAAATCCCCGGCACACCTATCAGATTATTCAGCGCCGGAGCGACGATCAATGAAACAGCAAAAGTGGTGCCGATGGTCATGCCGATCGCAGCCATCGCCTTGGTGCGGTGCTCTTCGCGGGTCAGATCGGCAGCCAGCGCCATTACTGCCGCGGAAATTGCTCCTGCACCCTGAATGATGCGGCCGAAAATTACCCAGTAAATATCGGTGGCGGATGCGGCAATGAAACTGCCGATGGCGAACAGGATCAAACCAAGATAAATCACCGGCTTGCGCCCGATGCGATCGGATAGCCAGCCGAATGGGATTTGCAGTATCGCCTGGGTCAGCCCGTAGACGCCGAGTGCGATACCGACCAGCAGGTAGTTGTTGCCACCGGGCAAATCCTCGGCATAGAACGCGAATACCGGCAGAATGATGAACATTCCAAACATGCGCAGCCCATAAATACCGGCCAGGCCGGCAGTGGCGCGCAGTTCAACGGGGGACATCTTTTCGTGGGATGATGATGATGCGGACATGAATCAGATTGGGAAAACGCTGAGAACTTGGGTATATTAGCAGGTTGACCGACACTCCGGTAGCCAATGACGGTAGTCGATGGAACTAATCAAAATTCGTGGTGCGCGCACCCACAATCTCAAAAACATCAATCTCGATCTGCCGCGCAACAAGCTGATCGTCATTACCGGGCTATCAGGTTCGGGCAAGTCCTCGCTCGCGTTTGACACGCTCTATGCGGAAGGCCAGCGCCGTTACGTGGAATCACTCTCGGCGTATGCGCGGCAATTCCTGCAATTGATGGAAAAACCCGACGTCGATCTGATCGAGGGGCTCTCGCCTGCCATCGCCATCGAGCAGAAAGCGACCTCGCATAACCCGCGTTCCACCGTCGGCACTGTCACTGAAATCCACGATTACATGCGCTTGCTGTTCGCGCGCGTGGGCGATCCGCAGTGCCCCGAGCACGGTATTACGCTGACCGCACAAAGCGTCTCGCAAATGGTGGATCATGTATTGCAACTGCCGGCAGACACACGGCTGATGATACTCTCGCCACTGGTGGTCGGGCGCAAAGGTGAACAGATGGACTTATTCGATGAGTTGCGTGCACAGGGTTTCGTGCGTCTGCGCATCAACGGCAAGGTGCATGAAATCGATGCGCTGCCGAAACTGCAAAAAACCAAGAAACACACGGTGGAAGTGGTGGTGGATCGGCTGAAGGTCTCTGCCGACGCCAAACAGCGGCTGGCCGAGTCATTCGAGACCGCGCTGCGTCATGCCGATGGACGCGCGCTGGCAGTGGAAATGGATTCCGGCCACGAGCATCTTTTTTCCGCCAAGTTCAGTTGTCCGGTATGCAGCTATTCGTTGCCGGAACTGGAGCCACGGCTATTCTCCTTCAATAATCCGATGGGCGCCTGCCCCAGGTGTGACGGCCTTGGGCAGATCACATTCTTTGATCCCAGGCGCGTTGTCGCTTTCCCGCATCTGTCACTGGCTGCCGGCGCAATCAAGGGTTGGGACCGGCGCAATCAATTCTATTTCCAGATGCTGACGAGTCTTGCCAGCCACTACCATTTTGATCTGGAAATACCATTCGAGCAGCTCGCTGCAGACATTCAGGCAATCATCCTCAACGGTTCCGGCAAGGAAAAAATCCTGTTCTCGTATCTCAACGAAAGTGGCCGCAAGAACAAGCAGGAGCATACCTTTGAGGGCATAGTCCCCAACCTGGAACGGCGCTACAAGGAAACCGATTCACAGGCGGTACGCGAGGAGTTGGCAAAATATCTCAATTCCATGCTCTGCCCCGAATGCGCGGGCACCCGCCTGCGCAAGGAAGCCCGTCATGTCCGGGTAGGCAGGCAGGCTATTTACGAAATCAACGCATTGCCGCTGAAACAGGCGAAAAAGTTTTTCGATCAGATACAACTGAGCGGGCACAAGCACGCCATCGCCGAAAGAATCATCAAGGAAATCTCCAGTCGCATCCAGTTCCTCAACAACGTCGGGCTGGATTATCTGTCACTGGATCGTTCCGCCGACACCCTGTCCGGCGGGGAATCCCAGCGCATCCGCCTCGCCAGCCAGATCGGCTCGGGACTGACCGGGGTGATGTATGTGCTGGATGAGCCTTCCATCGGCCTGCACCAGCGCGACAATGCGCGCCTGCTGGAGACTCTCAAGAATCTGCGCGATCTCGGTAACAGCGTGATCGTGGTGGAACATGACCAGGACGCCATCCTCGCTGCTGATTATGTGGTGGATATGGGGCCCGGTGCGGGTGAGCACGGCGGATTGATCATCGCCCAGGGTACGCCGCAGGCCATTCAGAAAAATGCAGCTTCGCTCACCGGCAAGTATCTTTCCGGCAAACTGGCCATCGCGCTGCCGAAAAAACGCACCCGGCCCACCAGCGGTCGCTGGCTCAGAATCGAAGGCGCATCCGGCAACAACCTGAAAAACGTCAACCTCAACCTGCCGGTGGGATTGTTCGTGTGCGTCACCGGCGTGTCCGGTTCGGGTAAATCCACTCTCGTCAACGACACGCTCTACCATGCTACGGCGCGACACCTCTACGGCAGCAGCGCAGAACCTGCGCCCCATCAGAATCTGGAGGGATTGGCTTTCTTCGACAAAGTCATCAACATGGATCAGAGTCCCATCGGCCGCACGCCCCGCTCCAACCCGGCCACTTATACCGGCCTGTTCACACCGATCCGCGAACTGTTTGCCGGGGTGCCGCAAGCGCGCGAGCGCGGCTATGCGCCGGGGCGCTTCTCGTTCAACGTCAAGGGCGGGCGTTGCGAAGGTTGCCAGGGCGACGGCATGATCAAGGTGGAAATGCATTTCCTGCCGGATATTTATGTGTCATGCGATGTGTGCCATGGCAAACGTTATAACCGTGAAACCCTGGAGGTTGAATACAAGGGCAGAAACATTAACCAGATCCTGCAAATGACCGTGGAGCAGGCATATGACTTCTTCAGTCCGGTGCCTGTGGTGGCCAGGAAACTCAGAACCCTGCTGGATGTGGGACTCGGCTACATCACCCTGGGGCAGTCCGCGACCACACTTTCCGGCGGCGAAGCCCAGCGGGTAAAACTGTCGCTGGAGCTTTCCAAGCGCGATACCGGCCGCACCCTTTATATCCTTGACGAACCTACCACCGGACTACATTTCCAGGATATCGATCTACTGCTGAAAGTGCTGCACCGGCTGCGCGACCACGGCAATACCGTGGTCGTGATCGAGCACAACCTCGATGTGATCAAGACCGCCGACTGGATCATCGATCTCGGCCCCGAGGGCGGCGACGGTGGCGGCCAGATCATCGCCGAAGGCACGCCGGAAGAAGTAGCAACACAGCAGGCGAGTTTTACCGGCCATTACCTGAAGAGTGTGCTCAAGCTGCGCCCCGCTTGAACGGCTAATTCCAATTCCTGGATAAATGAATCCGCGCAAACTTCTGCTCAACAGCTTCGATGCCGCCATCGCCGCTGTTGACCCGCTGCATATCGTTCCCCGGCATTTACCCAAACCACCTGCCGGTCGCACGCTGGTGGTAGGCGCAGGCAAGGCTGCAGCTGCCATGGCCTTGGCAGTGGAAAATTATTGGCCGGAAACTGCGGCGCTGAACGGAATCGTTGTCACCCGTTATGGCCACGGCATACCGACCAACAGGATCACAGTAATCGAAGCGGGACATCCGCTTCCCGACGAGCAGGGCGAACAGGCAGCCCGAAATATTCTTGCGGAAGTAAACAAGCTTGGCGCGGACGATTTGCTGCTGTGCCTGCTGAGCGGCGGCGGTTCCAGCCTGCTGTCATTGCCGGTAGCAAATGTTGCGCTGAACGATCTTCAAGCTGTCACCCGGGAATTACTCCGCAGCGGTGCGACGATTCAGGAAATCAACACGGTGCGCAAGCATCTTTCCGCCATTCAAGGCGGCAGGCTCGCAGCTTCCTGCCGTGCGCCGATACTGGCGCTGGTGATTTCCGATGTGACCGGAGACGACCCGACCCATGTCGCTTCCGGCCCGTGTGCACCCGACCCTACCACCTACCAGGAAGCACTTGCGATACTCGAACGCTATCAGATAAGCACACCCGCAGCCGTGATGGACACGCTGCGAGCAGACAAACAAGGCAAACTCACCGAGACACCCAAACTGGGCAACACTGTTTTCGGCAAGGTGGAGAACCGTGTGATCGCCCGCGCACATGATTCTTTGGTAGCAGCGGGGGAATTTTTTCGTAGCCAGGGCATCCCCGCGGCAATACTCGGCGATGCAGTCACCGGCGAAGCACGCGCTGTCGCCAGGGTTTACGCTGCGTTAATCAAGGAGATCCGCCGCTACGGACACCCATGGAAACCGCCAGTGGTGCTGATTTCAGGCGGGGAAACGACGGTCACGGTAAACGGCAATGGGTGTGGTGGACGCAACACGGAATTTCTGCTGTCGCTTGCCATCGAACTTGATGGCGTCAAGGATGTTTACGCACTTGCCTGCGATACCGGCGGCATAGACGGTTCCGAGCACAACGCCGGCGCAATTGCCGCACCGGACTCATTGCGTCGTGCCGAGCAACTGGGTAGCAACGCCGCAGCTGCGCTCGCTGACAACGATTCCTATGCTTTTTTTAATCAGCTCGATGATTTGATTGTCACCGGCCCTACCCGCACCAACGTCAATGATTACCGCGCAATCCTGGTTTTGTAGGGCTGCGGAGGCGGATAGGATACTGTGGACTTTGGCGGTCTTCCGCTTGTCACGAAACCGCAATAATGTTTTCATACCATTGCAACATCGAAGCAAGGTATCTTAACCAATCGCAGGAAGAGGCTGATGGCAGCGACAATACTGGTAGTGGAAGACGAACCGGCAATCCAGGAGTTGATCTCGTACAGCCTGCGGCAGGCCGGACATGTCGTTTTCTGCGCGGAAAATGCGGAACAGGCCATGGCGGTAGTGAATGATGCGTTGCCCGACCTGGTGCTGCTCGACTGGATGTTGCCGGGTATGAGTGGCGTGGAATTTGCCCGCATGCTGCGGCACGCAACGCGCACCAAAACCATCCCCATCATCATGCTTACCGCCCGCGCCGAAGAGAGCGACAAAATAGCGGGACTGGAAATCGGTGCTGATGATTACATCACCAAACCATTCTCACCTCGTGAATTGATTGCCCGGATTAAAGCGGTGCTGCGGCGGCGCTCACCAGAGACGGCTGATGACATGATTGAGATTGGCGGGCTGCGGCTTGACCCGGCCACGCATCGCGTAACCGTAAATGATCAGGAAGTGGTATTGGGACCCACTGAATTCCGCTTGTTACATTTCCTGATGAGCCACCCTGAGCGGGTGCACACCCGCTCGCAACTGCTCGACGGTGTGTGGGGCGACCATGTGTTCGTCGAAGACCGCACCGTGGACGTGCATATTCGCCGCCTGCGCAAAGCACTGGAAACTGTCGCCAAGGACGAGTTGATACAGACCGTAAGAGGCTCGGGTTACCGCCTGTCCGCCGGACGCACTGCAGGTATGGGATAATATGCTAATGGCAACCCGTCCCCGCTTTACAGGATAATCCCCGTGTCCGGCTTCCGCCAGCGCCTCACCAGCATCATTCTGCTCACCATCGCAACTGCCGGCTTGTGGCTGATACTGGGTGCCGTCCCGGCGCTGATGTTTTACAGTATTGCGCTGCTGCTGCTGCTGGTCCAGCACCTGCGTTACCTGGCAGCACTGGACCAGTGGCTGCAAACCCCCACACCCACCGCTGCCACGCTGCCTGATGCCACCGGCGCATGGGGCGACGTATTTGCCCGCCTGGCGCGCCTCATGCGCAGCCAGAGCCAAAGCCAGCAACAGTTGAGCACGGCATTGGAGCGCCTGCGGCGCGCCACCTCGGCGATGCCGGAAGGTGTAGTGATTCTGGATGAAACAGACCGCATTGAATGGTGCAACCCGGTGGCCGAACAGCATTTCGGCATAGACTACAATCGCGATAGCGGTCAGCAAATCACCTATCTGGTGCGGCAGCCGCAGTTCGCCGAATACCTGGCCACGCGCAATTACAGCGAACCGCTGATAGTCCGGCAATCGCGCCAGCAGGAGCTGATCCTTTCGCTGCAGTTGATACCCTACGGCAACAAACAGAAGCTGCTTATCAGCCGCGATATTACTCGCCTTGAAAGAGTCGAAACCATGCGGCGCGATTTTGTCGCCAATGTTTCGCATGAGTTGCGTACGCCGTTGACCGTGATCGGCGGTTTTCTCGAAACTCTGTCGGAAGAAGACCAGACTGGTAGCAAAATAGGTAAGCGGGCACTCACACTGATGACCGACCAGACCATGCGTATGCAACGTCTGGTGGAAGATTTATTGGCTTTGTCACGACTGGAGAATGCGCAGAATCTGGTACGCGAGGAAAGCGTCAACGTTGCTGAAATGCTGCGCGAGTTGTATCACGAGGCGCAATCCCTGAGTGCCGAGCGTCACCACCTCAATCTCAAACTCGATACCGATGCGCAATTGCGAGGAAGCGCGGACGAATTACGCAGCGCTTTCAGCAATCTTGTCAGCAATGCCGTGCGCTATACTGCCGACGGCGGGGAAATAATCCTGAGCTGGGAAATTCATGACGGCCAAGGGCTATTCTCTGTGCAGGACAGCGGCATAGGCATCGAACCGGAGCATCTGCCGCGCCTGACCGAACGTTTCTACCGGGTGGATCGCAGCCGTTCACGCGAAACCGGCGGCACCGGCCTGGGACTCGCCATCGTCAAACATGTGCTGAGCCGCCATCAGGCGCACCTGGAAATCGTCAGCGAACCAGGCAAAGGCAGCCGCTTCAGTGCCTGGTTTCCGGCGAACCGGCTGATCCTGCCGCAGGATAATCCAGTGCCGGCGCAGCCCTGAAACGGGCAACCAATTAAGCTGACTTTATCCTCATGTCTAAACCACCTCTGGATCTCACCGAAACCCAAGTCAGCAGCGTACGCGTGTTTGATGGTCATCTGCTGCAGGTGCACGCAGACCAGGTCAGCCTGCCCGACGGCAAGCAGATGGTACGCGAGTACATCACCCACCCCGGTGCAGTTGTCATCATTCCGCTGCTGGATGACGGTGAACTGGTGCTGGAACGCCAGCACCGTTATCCACTACACCGGGATTTTTACGAATTGCCCGCTGGAAAAATTGACCCCGGCGAAGATCCACTGGCATGTGCGCAGCGCGAACTGCTGGAAGAAACTGGTTATACCGCTGCGAGCTGGCGTTATCTCGCCACCCTGCACCCCTGCATCGGTTATTCCGATGAAAAACTGGTGTATTACCTGGCGCAGGGACTCGTATTCCAGAGCGCGAGTCTCGATGACGGCGAGCATCTGGAAGTGTTCACGCTGACGCTGGCTGACGCGCTGGAGTGGGTCAAGGCGGGGAAGATCACCGACAACAAAACCGTTTCCGGCCTGTTCTGGGCGGAGAAGGTATTGAATGGTAAGTGGTAAGTGGTGAGTGGTAGGCTTTATTCGGTAAAGAATTCGCGTACCTTGTCCATCCAGGATTTGGCGCGGGGACTGTGGCGGGAGCTGTCTTCCTGATTGAGGGTTTCCAACTCCTGCAGCAGTTCTTTCTGACGAGCGGTAAGCTTGACTGGTGTTTCCACTATCATGTGGCACAACAGATCACCGTGGGCGTGGCTGCGCACACCTTTGATGCCTTTGCCGCGCAGACGGAAAATCTTTCCGCTCTGGGTTTCAGCCGGTATCTTGATTTTAGCGTGACCGTCGAGTGTGGGGATTTCGATTTCTCCGCCCAGCGCAGCGGTGGTAAAGCTGATCGGCATTTCACAGTGCAGATCGTTGTGGTCGCGCTGAAACACGGAATGGGGCAACAGATGCATAACCACATACAAATCTCCTGACGGACCACCGTTGACCCCGGCCTCGCCTTCACCTGACAAGCGAATACGATCGCCCTCATCCACTCCGGCGGGAATTTTCACTGACAGCGTTTTATGCTGCTTGACGCGCCCCGCGCCGTGGCACGTGCCGCAAGGACTGGCAACGTATTTGCCATTACCGTGACATTTTGGACAGGTTTGCTGGATCGAGAAAAACCCCTGCTGCATCCTCACCTGACCATGGCCATTGCAGGTAGGACATGTGATGGGTGTGGTGCCGGCTTTGGCGCCGCTGCCGTGGCAGGTTTCGCAGGCTTCCATCGTGGGAATGCGGATTTTGGTTTCAGTACCACGTGCAGCCTGTTCCAGCGTGACTTCCAGGTTGTAGCGCAGATCCGCGCCACGATAGACGTTGGACTGTCCTCCTGCGCGTCCCCCGAAAATGTCACCGAAAATGTCACTGAATGAGTCGGTGAATCCGTGAGCACCGCCAGCACCCGCGGTGCCGGAATCCACTCCGGCGTGACCATACTGGTCGTAAGCCGTGCGCTTGCTGGTGTCGGATAGAATTTCGTAGGCCTCTTTAGCCTCCTTGAAATGCTCCTCCGACTTGGGGTTATCCGGATTGCGATCCGGATGATATTTCATCGCCAGCTTGCGATAAGATTTCTTGATCTCGTCTTCGCTGGCGTCGCGGTTAATACCCAGCACTTCATAGTAATCGCGTTTGCTCATATTATTTTCCTGTTGCCAGGGCACGATGCATGCCGCTGAATAAGTCTCCCAATGGCGGTGACCACCTTGTCCGTTCTGCTTTCTCCTATTCTCTATTGAACAGGAGAGTCACTGGAGATTACCTCACGTTCAGGTTGTTGCACTTTTTCCGCTAAATGCCAAAAACGCAGAGTACAGCGGAGAATTATTCAATCGCTTCTCCGCGCCTCTGCGCCTTGGCAATTCAAGCATCTGCTTATTTCTTGTCTTTCACTTCCTCAAACTCGGCATCGACCACATCACCTTCCACCGGCTTTTCACCTCCACCGCCATGCGGTTCCGATCCCGCACCGGACTGAGCCTGCTCCTGGCTATACATCTTCTCTGCCAGCTTATGCGAAGCTTCAGTCAGCGCCTGGGTTTTTGCCTCAATGGTGTCCTTACTGTCGGACTTAAACGCATCCTCGGCATCTTTTAACGCGGCTTCGATATTGAATTTTTCGTTGTCCTCCAGCTTGTCGCCATATTCTTTCAGCGATTTTCTCACCGAATGTATCATCGCGTCACACTGATTACGGGCAGTGACCAGCTCAAGTGCTTTGTGATCCTCCTCTGCGTGGGCTTCGGCGTCTTTTACCATACGCTGGACTTCTTCATCCGACAGCCCGGAACTTGCCTGGATCTTGATCTTGTTTTCCTTGCCGGTAGCCTTGTCCTTGGCCGATACATGCAGTATGCCGTTGGCGTCGATATCGAATACCACCTCGATTTGCGGCATGCCACGCGGTGCGGGAGGGATATCGCTCAGGTTAAACTGTCCCAGACTCTTGTTGCCGGATGCCAGGTCCCTCTCGCCTTGCAGGACATGGATGGTCACTGCCGTCTGATTCTCGTCGGCGGTGGAGAATACCTGCTGCGCCTTGGTCGGGATGGTAGTGTTTTTCTGGATCAACTTGGTCATCACTCCACCCATGGTTTCAATGCCCAGCGATAACGGGGTGACATCCAGCAGCAGCACATCTTTTACTTCGCCTTGCAACACGCCACCCTGAATGGCTGCACCCATTGCCACAGCTTCGTCCGGATTCACATCCTTGCGCGGCTCTTTACCAAATATTTCCCTGACCTTGTCCTGCACCTTGGGCATGCGGGATTGTCCGCCCACCAGAATGATATCCTCGATGTCGGCAATGTTCACACCCGCATCCTTGATGGCGGTGCGACAAGGTCCCACGGTACGCTCGATCAGTTCCTCTACCAGACTCTCCAGCTTGGCGCGGGTGATTTTGACCGCGAGATGCTTGGGGCCGGAGGCATCTGCCGTAATGTAGGGCAAGTTGACCTCGGTCTGCTGGCTGGATGACAGTTCGATCTTGGCTTTTTCCGCTGCGTCTTTCAGGCGTTGCAGTGCGAGCATGTCTTTTTTCAGGTCGATGCCGCTTTCTTTCTTGAATTCATCCGTGAGATATTCGATTACGCGCGAGTCAAAATCCTCGCCACCAAGAAAAGTATCGCCGTTGGTGGCCAGCACTTCGAACTGGTGCTCGCCTTCCACTTCCGCAATCTCGATGATGGAAATGTCGAAAGTACCGCCGCCCAGGTCATACACCGCCACCTTGCGGTCACCCTCTTTTTTGTCCATGCCGAAAGCCAGCGCTGCTGCAGTCGGTTCGTTAATGATGCGCTTGACTTCCAGTCCGGCGATACGCCCCGCATCCTTGGTTGCCTGGCGCTGTGAATCGTTGAAGTAGGCCGGGACAGTGATGACCGCTTCGGTAACCGGCTCACCCAGATAGTCCTCAGCAGTTTTCTTCATTTTTATCAGCACTTGCGCAGAAATTTCCGGCGGGGCAATTTTCTTGCCTCGCACTTCCACCCAGGCGTCATTGTTGTCAGCCTTGATGATGCTGTAGGGCACCATCTTGATGTCCTTCTGCACCATTTCCTCGTTGAAACGGCGACCGATCAAGCGTTTCACCGCGAACAGGGTGTTTTTCGGATTGGTGACCGCCTGCCGCTTGGCAGAAGCACCCATCAGGATTTCGCCATCTTCCGTGTAAGCAACGATGGAAGGGGTGGTACGTGCGCCCTCGGAGTTTTCTATCACCTTGGGCTTGCCGTTCTCCATCACGGCCACACACGAATTGGTGGTGCCTAGGTCAATGCCGATAATTTTTCCCATGATTTGATCCTTGTGAAGGTTTATATTGATATTCGAAGTGGGGGTTCGGGCTGGAATTTCAAGTCTTCAAGACTCTTTAGCTTTTGAAACCGTGACCAGTGCCGGGCGGATTACCCGGTCGTTCAGCATGTAACCTTTTTGCATCACCTGCACCACGGTGTTGGGAGTCAGGTCGGAATCTATCGCACACATGGCCTGATGCTGATGCGGATCAAATTTTGCGCCGAGCGGCTCGATCACCTTGATGTTGAATTTATTGAAAGCGGCAGCGAGTTGCTTGAGCGTCAACTCCATTCCATTCTTGAAGTTTTCTACTGTTGCATTTTCTACTGCCAGCGCGGCTTCCAGGCTGTCCATTACTGCCAGCAGCTCGGTAGAGAAATTTTCAACGGCATATTTGTGTGCGTTGGCAATATCAACCTGAGCGCGCTTGCGTATGTTCTCGGTATCAGCCTTGGCACGCAGCCAGGCATCGTGATGCTCGGCAGCATCTAGCTCGGCTTTCTTCAGCAACTGCTCCAGGCTGGGCATGGTATCCACTAACTGTTCGACTGATTTATTTTCGCTGCCTTCCGGCATGTCGTCTTCATTCATGGTTGCGGCCAATTCCGGCTGGTTTGTTTGCGGATTCTGTGGTTCTTGCATAGTCCTCTCCTTGCTCTCCAGGTTTCCGTTTAGGGAACCACTGAACAAGTCCTCCGTGGAGCGCGTTGCTGGCAAAATCGGGATGATCGCAAGGCGCGCGACGCAGGTCGCAGGTCGTAGCTCGGCCTACGAGGCCAAGGAGCGCAACACAGCAAGCACCAGATTTTGCCGCAACCCTACGGGACAGGGCTTTGCAGGCGGTCTGCGGTGTCAGGCTCGTAACGAAGGGAATGGCCATTCGCGTCCTCGCCTTTCGTGCATCCCATCCCGCAAAGCCGCTGGCGCGCCCGCGTGGGACTTGTTCAGTAGTTCTTTTGAGTATGTTGTGATAGTTTTGCTGATTTCAAGTCTGAAGAAAAGAATTTAGTACGCGATGCAGAGATGTTTAACCGCAGAGGCGATGCGGCATGAAAAGCTCACATGGAAGACAGCAGTAAATTCCTTTACTTGCCGATGTTATACGCCAACTCTGCGGCCCTGCCAGTATAGTTTTGCGGTGTCATTTCCAGCAGGCGTGCTTTCTCAGCTTCCGGCACAGCCAAACCGGCGATGAACTGATGCAGCGCTTGTTTGGTAATGCCGCCCTTGCCGCGGGTCAATTCCTTCAGTTGCTCGTAGGGATTGGGCATGCCGTAACGGCGCATTACCGTCTGGATCGGTTCCGCCAGCACTTCCCAGGCATTCTCCAGATCCTGCATTAACCGCTCCGGACTGGCTTCCAGTTTGCTGAGACCTTTGCTGCAGGAGTCGTATGCCAGCAGCGTGTGCCCCAGCGCCACGCCCAGGTTGCGCAATACGGTGGAGTCGGTCAGATCACGCTGCCAGCGTGATACCGGCAGCTTCTCGCTCAGGTGCCGCAGCAATGCATTGGCGATGCCCAGATTGCCTTCCGAGTTTTCGAAATCAATCGGATTGACCTTGTGCGGCATGGTTGATGAACCGACTTCGCCTGCTTTGGTTTTTTGCTTGAAATAACCCAGCGAAATATATCCCCACAGGTCGCGGTCTAGATCCAGCAGCACGGTGTTGACACGTGCATAAGCGTCGAGCAACTCCGCAATGGCATCGTGCGGTTCGATCTGGGTCGTATAGGGGTTGAATTCCAGGCCCAGTTTCTCGACGAAAACCTGGGCAAATTTCTCCCAGTCAAAATCCGGGTAAGCAGCGAGGTGGGCATTGTAATTGCCGACCGCGCCGTTGATTTTTCCGAGTATGGCTATGGCAGACAGCCGCTCGGCGCCGCGTTGCAGGCGGTGGACAAAGTTGGCAAGTTCCTTGCCCAGGGTGGTGGGGGTGGCGGGTTGACCATGCGTGCGGGCAAGCATCGGTACTGCCGCCAGTTGATGCGCCATTTCACTGAGTCTGGTAATGATATGTTCCAGCGCCGGCAGCAGCACCCGGTCGCGGCTGTGCGTCAGCATCAATCCGTGGGAAAGATTATTGATGTCTTCCGAGGTGCAGGCAAAATGAATAAATTCCACGGCCGCGGCGACTTCGGCATTCTGCATCAGACGTTGCTTGAGCCAGTATTCGATGGCTTTGACGTCGTGATTGGTGCGGCCTTCAATAATCTTGACTGCTTCCGCATCAGCTTCGGAGAAATTCGTTACCAGATCGTCGAGTTGCGCGATGGTGCTGGCGGAAAACACCGGCACCTCGCTGATGGCAGATTCCCGGCTTAACGCTTTGAACCACTCGATTTCAATCTGCGCACGATAACGGATCAGCGCATATTCACTGAAACAAGGCCGTAGTGCCGCAACTTTGCCGTGATAGCGGCCATCAAGGGGAGACAGGGCAGTGAGAGGAGATGGATTCATATTCTTGATTCTGCTGATTACGCATTTTAACACAGGTAATTAGGCTTCCGACTTATGCCATACAGTAGCAAAAATCGGTATAATCCGCGGTTCGATTAGACTGCTAGCAAAGGAATACCATGAAGCTTGTCGGATCGCTCACCAGCCCTTACGTGCGCAAAGCGCGTATCGTCCTGGCGGAAAAACGCATCAATTACACTTTCGAAGTGGATGTTCCGTGGAACGCGGACAGCCAGGTACCGGATTACAATCCGTTAGGCAAGGTGCCGGTGCTGATCATGGAAGACGGAACTCCGTTGTACGACTCGCGCGTGATCGTCGAGTATCTTGACAACATCAGCCCCGTATCGCGTTTGATTCCAGAGTCCAACCGGCACCGCATCATGGTCAAGCGCTGGGAGGTGCTGGCAGATGGGGTCAGCGATGCCGCCGCCACGATTTTTCTGGAACGCAAGCGTCCTGCCGTCCAGCAGAGTCAGGAATGGATCATGCGCCAGCAGCAGAAGGTCACGCGAGGTCTGGAAGCAGCCGCCCACGAACTGGGCACTAAAAAATGGTGCAACGGCAGTGCCTACACGCTGGCTGATGTCGCACTGGGCTGCACGCTGGGTTATCTGACTTTTCGTTTCCCCGAAGTCGAATGGCGCACCGCCTTCCCCAATCTTGCCGATCTTGCCGACAAGCTGGAAAAAAGAGCGTCATTCGTGGAAACGGCGCCCAAAGGATAATTACTGGTCGCACGCAAGAAAGCGCCCCCCTTATCCTGCAATTACCCCCCCTCCCAGACATATCTTGCTCTCGTAAACCACCACTGATTGCCCCGGCGTCACCGCCCATTGCGGCTGGGCGAATTCGACGTCACACCGGTCGCCGCCAAGATACGTGATGAAGCAAGGAGCATCCGGCTGGCGATAACGGATCTTGGCAGCATAGACCCAGTTGCAGTGGGGCGATTGCCCACTGATCCATGTCAGGTCGGCAGCGCTGAGCGTGGGACGGAATAATGCAGGATGATCGTGACCCTGCACCACGATCAAAATATTTTTTGACATATTCTTGCCGACCACGAACCACGGCTCGCCAGCGCCGTCCCTGGTTCCGCCGATACCGAGTCCCTGCCGCTGGCCGATGGTGTAATACATCAGACCGATATGCTTCCCCACCACTGCGCCCTCCGGAGTCTGTATTTCTCCCGGCTCATGCGGCAGATAGCGATTGAGAAATTCCCGGAACGGACGCTCGCCGATAAAACAGATTCCGGTGCTGTCTTTCTTGGCAGAATTCGGCAAGCCGTGATCCCGGGCAATTTTGCGCACGTCGCGCTTGTAAAGATGGCCGATAGGAAACAGCGTGCCGGCTAGCTGCGCCTGGTTCAGGCGATAAAGAAAGTAACTCTGATCCTTGGTTCCGTCCTCGCCTTTCAGCAACTGAAATACACCGTTTATTTCGCGCACCTGCGCGTAATGGCCGGTGGCAATATGTTTGGCACCAAGACTGAGCGCGTGATCAAGAAATGCTTTGAACTTGATTTCCGCGTTGCATAATACGTCCGGGTTGGGTGTGCGTCCCGCTTTGTATTCAGCAAGAAACTGACTGAACACCCGCTCCTTGTATTCGGTGGAGAAATTCACCGCCTCCAGCGGAATGCCGATAATGTCCGCCACCGACGCGGCGTCGATCAGATCCTGGCGAGAGGAACAGTATTCATCAGTGTCATCGTCCTCCCAATTTTTCATGAACAGGCCGACCACGTCGTAGCCTTGCTGTTTCAGCAGCAATGCCGCAACGGACGAATCGACTCCGCCCGACATCCCGACTACCACGCGCTGTTTGCTCATCGTTTCAATCGCAATGGGTAAGGATATCCAGAGGATAATGTTTGCCTGCCAAATGATCCTCGATGCACTGCATCACCAGCGGACTGCGGTGACGCGGGATCAATTCGCGGATTTCATCCAGACTGAACCATGCCGCGCGCAGTATGCCGTCATCCAGCGTGCGCTCAGGGTCGTAGCCGGCGACCGAACCGGCAAAGGCAAAGCGCAGATAAATGACATCGTTGGCACGGGAGTGCCAGCGATAAATACCCAGCAGCCATTGCGGAACGAAGGTATACCCGGTTTCTTCCAGGGTTTCCCGGATCGCGCCCTGAATGATCGATTCATCAGGTTCCCAGTGCCCTGCCGGCTGATTGAACAATTCGCCGCCAGTGGTTTGCTCTTCCACCAGCAGGTACTTCCCGTCCTGCTCGATGACTGCTGCAACCGTGACATTCGGTTTCCAGATCATGCCGCTATTCCGTGAGTGCGTGCCCAACCGGCGCAAGCCAGCATTCTAGCGCCTTGATCAGGAGAAAGGAACAAACTGCGTTGGCTCTTATCCCCGAAACACGGGTAAAATGCAGCATCTTTTCTTGCCTTGCCAAACACTGGCTCCACGCATTGCCGACTTGCCAATCACTTAGGGAGACACCATGTATCAGCACATCACGCCGCCAGCCGAGGGTGAAAAAATCCGTGTCAACGCGGACTTTTCCCTGAATGTACCCGACCATCCGGTCATTCCATACATCGAGGGCGATGGCATCGGTGTAGATATTACTCCGGTGATGCAGAAAGTGGTCGATGCGGCAGTAGCCAAAGCCTACGCCGGCAAGCGCAAAATTTCCTGGATGGAAATCTATGCCGGTGAAAAATCCACCCGCGTCTACGGCGAGAATGTATGGTTGCCGGAGGAAACGCTGCAGGCCGCAAAAGAGTATGTGGTTTCGATCAAGGGACCATTGACCACACCGGTGGGCGGCGGCATCCGCTCGATCAATGTAGCGTTGCGCCAGGAGCTGGATCTGTACGTGTGTTTGCGGCCAGTGCGTTATTTCCAAGGGGTGCCAAGCCCAGTGAAACAGCCGGAGAAAACCGACATGGTTATTTTTCGCGAGAACTCGGAAGATATTTATGCCGGCATTGAATGGGAAGCGGGTTCGGATAAAGCGAAAAAGCTGATCGACTTCCTGATGAAAGACATGGGGGTCACCAAAATACGCTTTCCGCAGACATCCGGCATCGGCATCAAGCCGGTATCCAGCGAGGGTAGCGAGCGTCTGGTGCGCCGGGCAATCCAGTATGCGATCGACAACCGGCGCAAATCGGTTACGCTGGTGCACAAGGGCAACATCATGAAATTCACCGAAGGGGCCTTCAAGAACTGGGGATACGCCTTGGCGGCAAGAGAATTTGGTGCCGAATTGCTTGATGGCGGGCCATGGATGAAGCTGCCGGCGGACAAGGGCGGGATTGTCATCAAGGACGTGATCGCCGACGCATTTCTGCAGCAGATTCTGTTGCGGCCGGAAGAATACGATGTGATCGCCACACTGAATCTGAACGGCGACTACATCTCCGATGCCCTGGCGGCACAGGTGGGCGGTATCGGTATCGCGCCGGGTGCGAACCTCAGCGATTCGATTGCGATATTCGAGGCAACTCATGGCACCGCACCCAAATACGCCGGCAAGGATCAGGTCAATCCCGGGTCTATTATCCTGTCGGCGGAAATGATGCTACGGCACATGGGCTGGATTGAGGCTGCCGACCTGATAATCCGGGCGGTGGAGAAAACCATCCAGGACAAAATCGTGACCTATGATTTCGCGCGGCAGATGACCGATGCGCAAAAAGTATCATGCTCGGCATTCGGTCAGGCGCTGGTCGAACGCATGGAATAAAAAAACCCTTGCCGGTTTCCCGGCAAGGGCTTGTTGCATCCAATGATTATATACTGATTGCAGCTCTGAGCTGCGTCAGCAGAGAATCGTTAGGCAGCCTGAATGTTTGATGCTTGTTTGCCCTTCGGACCCTGAGTGACTTCAAAGCTCACTTTCTGACCTTCCTTGAGGGTTTTGAATCCAGACATGTTGATTGCGGAAAAGTGCGCAAACAAATCTTCGCTACCATCGTCGGGAGTGATAAAACCAAAACCCTTGGAATCGTTAAACCATTTCACTGTACCTGTTGCCATACTACTTTTCCTTAAAACACAATTGATAAACGCCGAACACCCGCGTACTGTGGATGCATTTCAATTCAATCTTGTGGAATTGCGCCAGACGTATCAGGCGACAGCGTGTTAACGACTCGTCCTCCC
>JAYSQR010000072.1:0-18860 GCA_043721435.1 Nitrosospira sp.
CGGTGAAAATACGACGAGGGATACGTTTCATGGATTCTCCTAACAAGTTGATAAAGTAACATCAACTTGCCCGTCCACAAAAGTGGGCCTCGCTCAGTCCAGAGCAATCGAAATACGATAACTGCCGCTACGCCATAGCCAAGCCAGGCGTGAATCACCCCGAGTTCACCTGTCATAAAGCATAAGACCGCCAGGATCGCCTGTACGGTATGATAGGTACGGATGCGATGTATGACACTCATGACAGATATAGCATTCCTTTTTCTATCCAGTATGCGTATTGATCAAGGGCAGATGATATGAATGCCGGACGCGCATTCTATTCATCAGCACACGCAGGATAAGATACATGATCATGGCCGGCGAAACAATCCAGACTGCACCAGCCCCCACAGACTCGATTAACACGGGATTATCCGATCAGGAGGCCGGAGAGCGGCTTTACCTTGACGGCTACAATGAACTCCCGCAACAGAATCGACGCACATTTGCACGTATTACGCTTGAGGTCTGCCGGGAGCCCATGTTTCAACTCCTTGTTGCAGCCGGGGCCATCTATCTTGTGCTTGGGAATCTTGGCGAGGCGCTGATGCTGCTCGCATTTGTCGTTGTCACCATCGCCATTACCATTATCCAGGAGAGACACACTGAGAAAGTGCTTGAGGCACTGCGCGACCTTACCAGTCCACGCGCGCTGGTCCTGCGCGGCGGGGAACGCAAGCGCATCGCTGGCCGCGAGGTAGTTTGCGGCGATGTCCTTCTTCTTACCGAAGGTGATCGCGTACCGGCCGATGCTCGCCTCTTGTCAGCCAACGAATTGCAGACCGATGAATCCTTGCTGACAGGAGAGCCCGTTCCTGTCAACAAGATCACGTACAACGGATCGCAGCCCGTAGCGCGTCCTGGCGGCGATGATCTTCCATTCGTTTTCTCGGGTACGGTGATCGTGCGCGGACAGGGGGTTGCAGAGGTCTATGCCACCGGACCCAACAGTGAGATCGGTAAGATCGGCAAGGCACTCAGCAATATAGAAGGCGAGTCCACGCCGCTGCGCGAGCAGACGCGCCGCCTCGTCCGTATCTTCTCGATTGCCGGCTTCATCTTAAGCATCACCGTAGTCTTACTCTATGGCCTTACCCGCAACAATTGGCTCGATGGAGTTTTGGCGGGCATTACGCTTGCAATGGCGCTGCTCCCGCAGGAATTCCCGTTGATTCTAACGGTGTTCATGGCCATGGGAGCGTGGCGGATTTCACAACAACAGGTATTGACACGCCGCGCCGCCACGATTGAGACGCTTGGTTCCGCCACGGTGCTATGCACGGACAAGACTGGCACATTGACTTTCAACCACATGTCGATTGCCGCGCTTGAAGTCGACGGGACGGTCTGGACTGCGAAGCAGAAAGAGCTTCCCGAAGCATTTCATGCTCTGCTCGAGTTCGGCATTCTCGCGAGCGAGACCGATCCGTTCGACCCAATGGAAAGAGCTTTCCGGCAACTCGGCCAAAGCCATCTCGCCAAGACAGAGCACCTGCATGGATAGTGGGTACTGGTGCATGAATATGGCCTCAGTGCCAGGATGCTCGCAATGTCTCATGTGTGGAAAGCGCAAGATTGCGAGCAGTACGTCATTGCTTGCAAGGACGCCCCCGAAGCTATCGCCGATCTGTGTCACTTAAACCCGGACCGGTTGGCTGAAGTACACCGTGCATCTGGAGAAATGGCTTCACAGGGAATGCGCGTTCTTGGTATCGCGAAGGCTGAATTTGAAGGAGATGTGTGGCCCAGTTCACAGCATGATTTCGAGTTTGAATTTATTGGTTTGGCAGGGCTCGCCGACCCACTCCGTCCGACTGTTCCGGAGGCCATACAAGAATGCCAAGCTGCGGGCATCAAGGTGGCAATGATCACCGGCGATTATCCGGCCACCGCCCTTGCCATCGCGAAGCAGGCGGGCCTCGACGTCACACATGGCGTGGTCACGGGAGAAAATCTGCAGGGTATGACAGACAATGAGCTGCAGCAACACATTACGCATGCCACGGTTTTCGCGCGCATCATGCCAGAGCAGAAGCTGCGCATCGTCAACGCCTTCAAAGCAAATGGCGAGGTCGTCGCGATGACGGGTGACGGCGTCAACGATGCGCTCTCGTTAAAGGCAGCCCACATCGGCATTGCCATGGGCGGTCGTGGAACGGATGTTGCCCGCGAGGCTTCCTCGATCGTTTTGCTCGATGACGGTTTCGGCTCCATTGTCCGGGCTGTGCGGCTGGGGCGCCGTATCTACGACAATCTGCGCAAGGCCATGACCTTTATACTGGCTGTTCATGTACCCATCGCCGGACTGTCTTTGCTGCCGCTTTTATTTGGTTTCCCTATCATCTTCATGCCGGTTCACATTGCATTCCTGGAACTCATCATCAACCCTGTCTGCTCGATCGTGTTCGAGGCAGAGCGGGAAGAAGATGATATTATGCTCCGCCCTCCACGCAACCAGGAAGCGCCGCTTTTCTCAGCCAGTCTCATGGCGACCAGTGTGCTCCAGGGTATTTGCGTACTGTTCGCCGTAGGTATGTTTTTCGTCAGCCTGCTATGGATGGGGGTGCCCGAAGCTGAAGTCCGCGCCGCGACGTTCGTGGCCCTCGTTGCTTCCAACTTCGGTCTGATCATGGTCAATCGATCCTTCGGCACCTCCATCGTCGCCGCGCTGATGGATCCGAATCGTGCGTTCTGGCTCATATTTGCGGCAACAATAACGCTGCTCGCGGCGGCACTCTTCATTGCTCCAATCCGCGAGTTGTTTCACTTCGGGCCGGTGCGCACGACGGTCATCGGTTTCGCGATAGGTATTGGCTTTGCCGTCATGCTGATTCTGGAGCTATTGAAGAAGATGGGGCTCGGGCCAGTGCCGGTGGTGGAGCATATTAAGAAAAACCCGCTACGCTCGTAATAAGTCTGAGCCGATGTTGAGCTTGTAAGGCGATATTTTGCTCGCCGATTACGGAAGTTTAATTTGTTTGAGCGGGTGAGAATAAATGGAACGGAAGTAGCCGGAATCCGATCCACAGCTTGGAATAACTACTTCACAAATACGGTATGTTGAGTCTTCCCGTCATCTTAATGACTGGAGACAGTTCTACAGCCAATTGTAACTTATGGTGCTGTTGAGAGGAGTCGAACCTCCGGCCTACTGATTAGAAATCTGGGTAATCTTGCCGTGCCGTGATGTGTTAAACCGGGTTGCCCTACCTACAACAGAGGTTTGAACATCGCCTCCAGCTTGCTGCGGCTGAGGAGACCCAGATGGGTGCCGGTGATTTTTCCGCTGCGGTCGATAACGACGGTAAAAGGCAAAGCTCCCTGATTGTTTCCTGCTGCTTCGGCCAGCGCCATGGCTTCCATGCCCCCTGTCAGCACCGGGTAATTGATGCCGATCTCTTTGCTGAAAGCCGCTGCCTTTTCCCGCTGATCCACGGCGATGCCGATAAAAAGCAATCCCTGATCGCGGAATTGCTCTTGGAGTTCAATGAATTCGGGGATTTCCTTGCGGCACGGTTCGCACCAGGTCGCCCAGAAATTGACCACTAGAACTTTGCCGCGCCATTGTGAAATAGTCTGGCTCGTACCTTGCAGGTCAGGCAGGCTGGCGGCGAGTATCGTCTCTGCCCCCTTATTCGCGCTGCCTGCCGTAGCCGCAGACTGAGAATTGCTGCCTGTCATCTGACCCCGCAGCAGGAAACCGGCGGTCACGGCAAATGCCGCGATACCCGCATACAATAGCATCTGCTTTAATTTAGTCATTCAGACCAGTACTGCGTTGAGTACTGCGAGAAAACTTTCTGCGTTCTGATAACCAATCAGTCTGACACCTGGAATTTCACGCCCTTGCTGATCAATGAACAGGATGCCGGGCGGACCAAACAGTTTGAAGCGTTTGAGCAGCGCCATATCATCGGGCGTGCCGGCGGTGACGTCCACCTGCAGCAATGCCACGTCTTTCAGCCGCGACTGTACCCTGGCATCGGTAAACGTGAAGCGCTCCATTTCCTTGCACGAAATACACCAGTCGGCATAAAAATCCACCATCACGTATTTATCCCGCGACTGCAGGATGTGCTGGTCAAGTTCGGCTATCGACTTTACCCGCTGGAATGGCAAATGCTCTGCCTCGCCAACGTTCACCTTGCCTGTCCCTGGCGCACCGGCGCTGGAGATATTTAATTTTGAGAGGGGTTGCAGAATATCACGCCCGCCCGACAGAACACCTATCAGCATGGCCATACCGGTTAACAGCGCGATCAGGCCCAGTCCTTTCAGGAATTTGCGCAAGCCGGAAGCCGCTGGCGGCAATGGGTCAACGGCGTGCAGATATATGGCGGAGACGATCAGCAGCGCCGCCCACAACAGCATATGCACCACTGCCGGAATCACCGGCGATATCAGCCAGATCGCCACCCCCAGCAGCAGTACGCCAAAAAAGCGTTTGACTGATTCCATCCAGGGTCCTGCTTTGGGCAGCAGTGCTCCGGCGGATGCGCCCAACAGCAGCAGCGGCACACCCATGCCCAAAGCCATGACAAACAGCGCCGAGCCGCCCAGCACCACATCCCGTGTCTGGCTGATGTACAGTAATGCCCCAGCCAGCGGTGCCGCGACACAAGGCCCGACTATCAGTGCAGACAGTGCGCCCATACCGAATACGCTGGTCAAATGTCCGCCCTTCAGGTGCCCGGCCTCTTCGGAAAGCTTGCTCTGGAGAAAGCCCGGCAATTGCAATTCATAGAAGCCGAACATGGAAAATGCCAGCGTGATAAATATCAGCGCAAATGCGCCGAGTACCCAGGCGTTTTGCAGGGTTGCAGACAGCATTGCGCCGGAAAGCCCGGCTGCCACGCCAGCAGCAGCGTAAGTGAGCGCCATCCCCATGACATAGGCCAGCGCCAGAATGAAGCCGTGAGTCTTGGTGATATGCTGCCCCCTGTTCGCAATGATCCCTGACAGGATGGGAAACATCGGAAACACGCAGGGCGTGAACGAAAGCAGCAGACCGATGCCAAAAAAACCGGTCAGGATCAGCCAGAAATTGCCGCTTTCGAACATCTGCTCGATTCTGTTCGATTCCGTCTCAATCGCGGGAGTTCTGGCTGGGGACTGGAACAGTTCCGCAGTCGCGTCCGGCCTGGCAGCAGTCGCATCGTTGCTTACCGCCTCGGCTACTGCCCCGACCACCGCGCGCGCTGCCGGTAGCGTCAGTTCGATTACCTTATTGATGGGAGCGTAGCAAACACCTATCGGTTCATTGCAGCCTTGATAGGTGGCGACAAGAGTCAACTGGTTCGTTGCCGATGCTGCGCGCTTCAGGGAAATTATCGCCTGGAACGGTTTGTGAAAAACCTCAACCTGACCGAAAGTCAGATCGCTTTTCATCTCCCCTTGCGGCAGCGAGATTCTTTCAATGAAGGTTTCGCTGTCTTGTGACTTGAATGCTATTTTGTCGCGATAAAGGTAATAATTTTTTGCCGGCGCAAAATCCGCTATCAGCGTATTCGCGTCACGCACCCTGACCGTAAGCTTGAAAGCCTGATCCGGCGGCAACAGTTCTTCTTCATTCTGACCGAGGTTTGCACCGAGTTGCTGCAGTCCGGACAGCAGGCTGAAAGACTTCTTTTCTTCGGCGAAAGTATTGATGCTGACGAGACAAAGCAGCAGCAATAAATAACGGGGCAGGCGCATAGGTAATGCGATTCTGTTCATGTTTTATCCGGAAATGCCAGCGTTTCACCAGCCATCCATTGCATATAAGCGGGCAAGCCGTAGCTTATTGGGACAGCAATAATTTCCGGGAGTTCGTAAGGGTGCATCGCTTTCACCGCCTGCTCTACCCGAGGATAATGCTGCGCCAGGGTCTTGATGAATACCGGCACCTCGCTGGCATTCTCGATTTTTTCCTGCCAGCGATAGACAGAAGTGCAGTCAGCCAGTACGTTGACGCACGCAGCCAGCCGTTCATCAACCAGTTTTTGCGCAAGCGCCAAAGCGCTCACCCTATCGGGAAAATTGGTAATGACGAGTATGGGTTCCATCGGACTGACTATCGGGCAATTGGTTCCAGTTAGACCGGCAGGCAGGATTTTACCCGCTTTCCGAGCTGATTGCTGCGAGCGCAGCAATGCCCGTGGCTACAGTCGGGTAGCGCAGATTTACATGCAACTCATGCTTCATGCGCGTATTCGTCAGACGGCGCGATTCTCGCATGAACGATAGCATGCCCGGCGATATGCGCCCGTCAACCTCGGCGCGGGCAATGCGCGGCGGGTGCGGCAGGCCGAACCGGTCCGCCACCAGATCGAAATACTCGCCCATTTTCAGATGTGAATCGTCGCAGACATGGTAAATTCTCCCCGGCTTTGCGTGGCGCAATGCGGCAAGAACGCTGCCGGCAAGATCATCGGCATGAATGTGGTTGGTGTAGCCATCCTCTTCCGGCAACAGCGCCGGTACGCCTTCACGCAAACGGGCCAGCGGCAAGCGATCGGCGGCATAGATTCCCGGCACGCGCAGGATCGAAACGCCCACCCGATTGCGCTGCCCCCACTCTCGTACCTGCCCCTCTGCGTCGGCCCGGCGCATGGCCCGCTCGGTTTGCGGGTTGAGCGGATGAGTTTCATCTATCAATGCGCCGCTGCAATCACCGTACACCCCGCTGGTACTGATGTAGACCAGCTGTTGTGGTAACATTCTCCCTATTGTTTTTGAGCGCTTTGTCAGTGCCGCCAGAAGATTGGCTGTGCGCGTATCGCGCCTGCCATGATCCGGTGGTGGTGCCAGATGCACCACTGCGTGCGCCATGCCCGCGAGCTTGGCGAGACTCCTGAAATTGTCGAGATCTCCGGACACCGGGGTAATTCCGTGCGAACGTAGCTGACGGCATTGTTCCGCTCTGCGGCACAGCCCCAGCAGCCGATAGTGTGGCTGTAGCAGCGGTGCTGCACGCAAGGCAATGTCGCCGCAACCAATGATTAAAAGTGTTCGTTTCATCCCGATCTATTTTATTGACCGCCAGTTATTTTTGTTGCAGCGTTTATAAGCCGATGTCGTATCGAATCACCATCCAGCCCAGCGGCCACGTTTTCGCTGCAGAATCCGGTGAAACCGTACTGCAAGCCGCATTGCGCCAGGGCTTCCCGCTGCCCTACGGCTGCCGCAACGGCGCTTGCGGCAGCTGCAAAGGCAAAATCATACAGGGAACGGTTGATTTCGGCAGGCATAACGCAGATACGCTGACTGATGCGGAAAAGCGGGCAGGCATGGCTTTGTTCTGCTGCGCCTTGCCGTTGTCGGAACTGGTGATCGAATCCCGCGAAATCGGGGCGATCAAGGATATTGCCGTCAGAACCATGCCGTGCCGCGTACACCGGCTGGAGCGGGCCGCACCCGACGTGATGATCATTTCCCTGAAACTTCCGAACAACGAACGGCTGCAGTTTCTCGCCGGGCAGTACATCGACATTCTGATGAAAGACGGCAAACGCCGCAGTTTCTCACTGGCCAATGCGCCGCATGACGATGAATTGCTGCAACTGCACGTGCGCAACTATCCCGGCGGCACCTTTTCAGAGCACGTGTTCACATCCATGAAAGAGAAGGAAATTCTGCGCTTTGAAGGACCGCTCGGCACCTTCTTTCTGCGCGAGGACTCGGATAAACCGATCATCTTCGTCGCCAGCGGCACTGGCTTCGCGCCGATTAAAAGCATGCTCGAGCATATCTTCCACAGCGAAAATATGCGTGGCAGCGAGCGGCAAATAGTGCTCTATTGGGGTACCCGCACCAAAGCCGATCTCTATCTGGCGGAACTGGCGGGAAGCTGGCAACAGGCGCACGACAATTTCACTTTCATCCCGGTGCTGTCGGAGGCACTGCCGGCAGATGACTGGCACGGCAGAAGCGGCCTGGTGCATCAGGCGGTACTGCAGGATTTCGACAGTCTCGTCGGATATCAGGTATATGCCTGCGGTGCGCCGGTAATGGTGGCGGCGGCCCACAGGGATTTCATCCAATTACAGGGCCTGCCGGAAGATGAATTTTTCTCCGACATGTTTACTGTTTCGTCGAGCGGGCCGAAATCTTAAGTTCCCATTCGCGCACTTCCCCTGGGACGATTCTGAACAAGGGGTGAGGCTCTGGAATTCGCACGTTTTGCCAGTGAGTCAGCAGTGCCGGACTGCGCTGCGCAAGTTTCCTGCCAAGATGCTCCCATTCATACATCAATTGGCCGCTGGTTTCTTCCAACTGACCATGCATGCAGGCAGAAATTATTTTTGTTTTGTCAAAATGGTAGCCGCGCCGATCGGCTTCCTCACTGACAGCGCGCAGATAATCCGCAATGCATCCAAGGGGATTGCTGTGCGCCTGAAAGCGGTGTAACTGTGGATGGTGACGATAACCGCTGGTTTCGCCTTTCAACACCTTCTGCGCCAGCAACGCTTCGCGCCAAAGCGCAACCAGTCCTTGCGGATCGAGATATTTGGGATGTAGTGTCCAGAGTCGCATTATTCAATTTTTCATTGCCCCCTTCTGGACGCTTCCAGGTGCTTCAATACCAGTTCCTGTCCCTTGTTGTAATGCTCTTTTGCCAGCTCAGGCTTGCCAATTTTCTCGTTCAACTGCGCCAGTGCAAAGTAGGCCGGGAGACCAGGCTCCACCGATAGGCTCGCTTCCAGATAGTTTTGCGCTTTTCCCCACAACTCGCAATGGACGCAAAGTTTACCGAGAGCAAGCAGCAGCCCGGCATCGTTAGCATGGGACTCGAGCCACGCTTCAGCACGCTTGATCTGCCCGATCGCATCTTCCCCCAGGCATTCCGCATAAAGTCCGATAAGCTCCGGATCCCATTGCCAATCCAGGCTTTGTTCGATGATCTGGTGAGCAGTCACACACTCACCCAGCACCATGTGCGCATGAGCGGAGGCGGCAGCCAGTTTGCTGTCTTTTCTCTCTGCCGCAGGGATAGCCTGCCAGTAGTCCTTTAACAACTGTGGATTTGTTGCTTTGCTTTTGAGATTTTCCAGATGGGCATTGCGCCGCAATTGCTCGGCCAGAGTCCTGTCGAAAGCATTGCGTTGTTCCAGTTGACCAACCAGATCCAGCACTGCGTCCCAATTTTTCAACTGTTGCTGGGCCTTCAATTCCAGCCGTAGCGCCGCAGTGTGCTGGCGCACTCCCGCGGAACGCAGGCTCTGCAATACTTGCAACGCTTCTTTGGGACGACGCTCATCCAGCAACAATTCGGCTTGGGTGACGAGCCGTAACGCGATTTCTTCCGGTGCGTCATTTTCCGCCGCGGCAATAAACTCATCGCGCCGGGAATATTCCCTCAGTTCGTGCGCGGAACGAGCCGCGATAATTGCATTGATCGCACTAACCGCAGGCGATTCTTTCAGTTCCAGTGCGGCAACCGCAGATTTCTCGGCTTTGGCGTAACGCCCTTCAAGGAACGCCTTGAGCCCATCCAGCATCGCTGCACGCGCTTTCTCACGGCGGCGGTGCAGGCGTGATTCGCGTATCTCCGTCGGCAACCGCAGGGTGATGCCGATCAGCCGTACCACAAAATAACCGACCAAGAATATCGCTAACAGGATGGCCAGCAGCAGATTGAGTGAAAGTTCGATGCGATAGGGCTGCACTACCAACAACACGTAGCCGCTGTTGTATGTGGCTGCAAGCGCCACCGCCACTGCCGCGATGCACAACGCCAGCAGCCAGAACACCAGTTTCATCTGCTTCCCCGCTCGCGCGCCAGCCGGTAATTACGCACCGCGTCAAGACTGGCCGAGATATCAGGCAGCTCTATGCCGATCTCGCTGTCGTGCAATTGGCGTAATGCCTCCAGCATGTTGGCGGCGGGTTTCGATTTGTTGTCATAATAGCGGTTGATCCAGTCCAGGCAGGCTTTGATATCCGCCTTGAAGCTGGCCGCATCGCGTACCAGCAAGGCATGTCGCGCCGACAGAAGTCGCAGCTTGAGATTCTCGCGCAGGAAATACGCCTGTGACGGCGCCAACAGCGGCAAATCTGGCTTATTCATATTCTGGATGCGCACCAGTTGCTTCATGTCTCCCCAGATCTCGTGCGCCAACTTGAGCCAGACGCTTTCCTCTGCCGGTATCGGTCCCGGAGCAGGGCTGGTTTGCGGCGGACGGATTTCCATCGCCAGCGGCAACGTTTCTACTGCGGCGGCAAGATTGTCAAGGCGCAGGCTGATTCCCACCGTATCGACATAGCGCGCAGCTTTCAGCAGATCTATATCCTTCAGCATGACTTTACGCAGTGGCGACAACTGCGGGCGATCGATGCGCTGCAACCGGGCATCGGCTTCCTGCATCGCAATCAGCGCAGCTTTCACATTGCCCGCCAGTTGCAATTGCTGACTAGCAATGAGCAGCAACTGCTCCACTTCCTCCAGCGTCACTTCATCACGATTGCGCGCCACCTCCTGGTAGAGCGCTTCCAGCGCCACCTGCTGGCTTTGTGATTCAGCCAGTTTGGCTTCGAGCAGGCTGAGTTTGATTTCTGCCTGGCGGCCCGCCTCGCGCGCTTCTGCCGCAAGATTACGTGATTCCTTGCCGGAGGCACCCGCCTCGGCCAGGCGTTTCGCCAGTTCCTGTTGCAAGCCCGTGATCTGGTTGCGGGTGTCATACCACTGCCACGCCACCACCATGGCAACGATAACGACCATGGATACAACCATCAGCGGATTGATGCGGCTGCGCAGGTCTTGCGGTTTATCGGTAACACCGGATTGAGTTTCTGCGTTCATGGCTTCTGTGGAGAACAAATCCCGGTTCCCGCTCCCGGGTTGAAATAATCTGATAAACCCTGCAGCAAACCTTCATCGCCAGCAGCAGTGAAAATCACCTCAGCGCACCCGAGTTTTTTGGCAATCTGCGCGATGCGCTCATGCGACACGAATAGCGGGGTTTTTCTGAGCCAGGATTGGCCAGCATCGCCCACCATGGCAAACAAATTACGCAGCCCTTCGCTGCTGCTCACGACAACGGCATGCAGCGCGTTACCTGTCCAGGCTTGCAGCAGCGGTGCGATATCAGCGTCGGGCCTGACGCGGCTGTAACATTCCGCATATTTGACTGTAGCGCCGCGTTTCACCAGCGTATCCCCCAGCAACTCGCGGCCACCGTCGCCGCGAAAGATCACTACACGTTTGCCCTCAATCTGCTGCAATTCCGCCATGTTGAGTAGTGCTTCGCTGTCAAACCGTGTGGCGGGTGCAATCACTTCGCTGACACCAAACTGTTTCAGCTCCCTGGCGCTGCCCTGGCCAACAACAGCAATTCTCAGCCCTGCTGGCAACGCCCGTTGCGCAAGTATCAGATTCATCGCCTTGTTGACCGCGTTGGGGCTGATGAAAATCGCCAGATCGAACTCATCCAGATGTGCGATCAAGTCGAGCAATGGGCGTGGATCCTTTAACTCGCGAATTTCCAGTACCGGAAACAACACCGGATTGCCGCCTGCTGCACGAATTGCGGCGACAAGATTGCCCGCTTGATGCGCTGGCCGCGTGACCAAGATAGTGATCCCGGTCAGCGGCTTGGTCACGGATAACTCACGGCTTCAGTCGTGCTCATGCCAATGCTGCCAGAATTTCTTCCGCACCCTGTGCCTTCAAATCCAGTGCCAATTGTGCGCCCATGATCGCACCCGATTCCGGCTTGCCGCTCAATTCAGCGCTGATCATACGCGTTCCATCAGGGCTGGCGACAAACCCGCGCAACCGCAGTATGCCATCGGCAATTTCCGCAAAACCGCCCAGAGGCACCTGACAACTGCCGCCCAGCGCACGGCTCATGGCACGTTCGGCCTCCACACACTGGGCGGTTTCCAGGTGATGCAGCGGCTGCATGAGTTTTATCAGATCGGGCCGATCGGCACGGCATTCTATCCCGAGCGCCCCCTGCCCCACTGCCGGCAGGCTCAACTCGGCACTCAGCAGTGCGGCAATGCGCCCGGCCAGTCCCAGCCGCTTCAACCCCGCCGCCGCCAGTATGATTGCCGCATATTGATCTTCATCCAATTTGCGCAGCCGAGTCTGCACGTTACCGCGCAGCGGCTGCACTTGCAAATGCGGAAAGCGCGCACGCAACTGGCTTTCGCGCCGCAGGCTGGAAGTACCCACTACACTGCGGGCGGGGAGCGCGTCGAGACTGGCATAGCGATTGGAAACAAAAGCATCACGCGGGTCTTCACGTTCGCCGATGGCGGCCAGCGCAAATCCGGGCGGCATATGCATCGGCACGTCCTTCATCGAATGCACCGCGATATCCGCGCGGCCCTCTTCCAGTGCCTGCTCCAACTCCTTAATGAACAATCCCTTGCCACCGATTTTGGAGAGCGAAGTATCGAGTATCTGGTCACCGCGCGTCGTCATACCGAGTATGCTGATTTCGGTTTGCGGGTATAATTCCGTCAACCACTGCCGGATGAAATTTGCCTGCCACAAGGCCAAGGCGCTTTCCCGTGTAGCAATAACGATTTTTGTGGGCATGGATGAATTGGGCATTTATATCACGATGAGAAAATTACGCGATTCGCATTCGCGCTTGCCACTTATTTTAGCACGGTCGGTGTCAGCCTGGCTCGAAGTGCAGCGGGGATTCGTCCATCTCCGTACCATGCGAGAAATGGCACGATGAGTTCCCTTACGTCCGGGAACAACAGTTCCGATAAAAATCAGATCGATGACAAGGATTTGCCGCTACGTGAGGACATCCGCCTGCTGGGACGCATGTTGGGCGATACCTTGCGCGAACAGGAAGGCGAGTCCACTTTCGCTCTGATCGAAAACATTCGTCAGACCGCGATTCGCTTTCGCCGCGAGCAGGATCCCAAGGCGCGGCAAGAGCTGGGTGCGATACTCAACCAACTGAGCAACAAGGCTACTGTCGCAGTGGTGCGCGCATTCAGTTATTTCTCGCAGCTTTCCAACATTGCCGAGGATATTCACCACAACCGCCGCCGCCGCGCTCATCTTTGCGCCGGATCGCCACCTCAGGCTGGCAGCGTGGCGCTGGCGCTGGACCGGGTTTTGTCCAGCGGAGCAGACGGGGCCGCCTTGGCCAAGTTTTTCGCCAAGGCAGTGGTATCACCGGTATTGACCGCACATCCCACCGAAGTGCAGCGCAGAAGCATCCTTGATTGGCAGTTGACCATCGCACACCTGATGAATGCACGCGACCGCATGCAGCTCACGCCCGATGAATTGCTCGATAACGAGGAGGGGCTGCGCCGTGCCATTCAAATTCTGTGGAAAACCCGCATGCTGCGCTCGGCACGCCTGTCGGTACATGATGAAATCAAAAACGGCCTGGCTTATTACCGCTACACCTTTCTCACTGAAGTACCGCGTCTCTATGCGGAAATCGAAGACTTGCTCGAGTCCCGCCTGGGTGAAAATGCCCCGCGTATTCCACCGTTTCTGCGGATCGGCAGCTGGATAGGCAGCGACCGCGACGGCAATCCCTTCGTCACCGATGAGGTGATGCAGCATGCGGCCGAGCGTCAATCGGCGCTGGCGCTGGATTTCTACATGGGCGAAGTGCACCTGATTGGCCGCAGACTGAGCCTGACCGACCGTCTGGTAGAGGTGAGCGACGAACTGATGCAACTAGCTGAAGCCTCACCCGACCGCGCCGAAAGCCGCGCTGACGAACCTTACCGGCGTGCCTTGATCGGTGTTTATGCGCGCCTTGCCGCTACCGGCCAACGACTTGGTCATGCCATCACACAACGGCGTCCGGTCGAGCCGGTTGAGCCTTACGCAGACAGCACGGAGTTTGTGCATGATCTGGACATTGTGATTCGCTCGCTCAAGCAGTACAAATCAGAATTGCTGGCACGCGGAGCGTTACGCCACTTGCAGCGCGCAGCGGAAGTATTCGGCTTCCATCTGGCGCCGCTGGACATGCGCCAGCACAGCAACGTACATGAGCACGTGGTGGCGGAATTGTTCGAGCACGGCGCGCAATGCCAGGATTATTCGGCACTGACCGAGGCGGAACGCACACGCGGGCTGCTGACCGAAATCAGCAGCCCGCGTCCATTGCTCTCACCTTATCTGGATTATTCTGATCTCACCCAGAGCGAACTGCGCATTCTGCAAACGGCAGCAGAGATACACCGGCGTTTCGGCCGCGCTGCGCTACCCAATTACATCATCTCTAAAACCGATGGCGTCTCCGATGTGCTGGAAGTCGCGCTACTGTTGAAGGAAGTCGGACTGCTGCAACCCGGGGAAACACCCCGTTTACATCTCAATATCATCCCGTTGTTCGAGACCATCACCGACCTGCGCGGTTGCGGCGCCATCATGGACGAACTGTTCTCGCTGCCTTACTACCGCAAGCTGCTGGACTCGCGTGGCGACGTGCAGGAAGTGATGCTGGGTTATTCCGACAGCAACAAGGACGGCGGTTTCCTCGCCGCCAACTGGGAGCTATACAAAGCCGAAACCGAACTAACCAAAGTATTCGCCAAGCACAAGATCGAATTGCGCCTGTTCCACGGGCGCGGCGGCACAGTCGGACGCGGCGGCGGGCCGAGCTATCAGGCGATACTGGCGCAGCCACCGGGCAGCGTCAACGGACAGATACGCATCACCGAACAGGGTGAAGTCATCGGCAGCAAATACTCCGATCCCGAAATCGGCCGGCGTAATCTCGAAACACTGGTGGCCGCCACTGTCGAAGCCACCTTGTTGAGCCACGATATCCTGGGCGAACGCGCCGCCGGCTACTATCAGGTCATGGAAGTACTGGCAAGCGATGCGCTCGCCGCTTACCGCAGCCTGGTCTACGAGACTCCCGGTTTTGAACGCTACTTTCAGGAATCCACCCCGATCAGAGAAATCGCCGGGCTGCATATTGGCAGCCGCCCGCCGTCACGCAAGCAATCCGACCTGATCGAAGACCTGCGCGCGATCCCGTGGGTATTCAGTTGGAGCGTCAGCCGCGCCATGATTCCCGGCTGGTACGGCTTCGGCTCGGCGGTGGAGGCATTCGTCCAGCGCGAGGGCGAACAAGGGCTGAAACAGTTGCAGGAGATGCACCGCATCTGGCCGTTCATGCAAACGCTACTGTCCAACATGGATATGGTGCTGTCAAAAACCGACATGGGCATCGCCTCCCGCTACGCCGAACTGGTGACGGACGTGAAACTGCGCGAAGAAATCTTTGGCCGCATTGAGGCAGAATGGGAGCGCAGCATAAAATGGCTATTTGCCGTGACGGGCCACACCGAACTGCTGCAGGACAACCCCACCCTTGCGCGCAGCATCCGTAACCGCATTCCCTACATTGATCCGCTCAACCATCTGCAAGTGGAACTGCTACGCCGCTATCGCGCCGGAGATACCGGCGAAATGGTGCAACGCGCAATTCATCTCAGCATCAACGGTGTCGCCGCCGGACTGAGAAACAGCGGATGAGTTCTGTTCAAACAAAAGTACCACTTCCCAATGACGGGGAAGCGAACAATCCGAGTCATAATTTAAGCAACTTGCCCGTCCACAAAAATGCGGTGTGCTGATCATTGAACGCTGGATACTGGCCTGTCTGCACAACCGTAGCTTTTTTAGCCTGGCGGAACTGAACACAGCGATTGGCGAACTGCTCGTGCGGCTGAATCATAGGCCGTTCAAGAAGCTGCCAGGATGCAGGGAAACAATGTTCCGCACCGCGGACTATCCGGTGATACGCACCCTGCCTGTGGAGCGTCATATCCTCAGCGAATGGAAGAAGGTTCGTGCGGGCTTGGATTACCACATTGAAATCGATGGTCGCTACTACTCGGCGCCGCACACGCTGATTGGCAAACAACTTGATGTAAATTTTAGCGAGTATGTCGTCGAAATTCTGTATCGCGGGCAGCGTGTCGCCAATCACGCCAGATTGCATGGCAACGGCAGGCGTTATTCGACACAGTCCGAGCATATGCCCAAGGGGCACCGCGAAATGGCCGAATGAACACCGGAGCGCATCGTACAGTGGGCGGCATCAGTCGGCGTTGCACACCAGCAAACTGATTGATGCACTGATCGAACGCAAGCAGCATCCCCAGCAGGCATTCCGTGCGGCGGCGGGCATCATCCGCTTCGGCAAGTGTCATGGAAACGAACGAGTCGAAGCCGCTTGCTGCAGGGCCTATGTCACTCACACCATCAGCTTCTCATCCGTTAATTTCATTCTGAAGCATCGGCTGGATGAACTGCCACTGCCGCAGGACACCCAGCAAAGCAGCCTGCCGCTCTTCCACGACAACGTGCGTGGCACGGACTATTACCACTGATCACACCGATCGATTACAACAACTGACAGGAGCATAGAACCATGATGTACCACTCCGCGTTGGACAAACTGCAACAACTGAAATTGACCGGCATACTGAGCGCCTTGCAAGAACAGGAAGCCATCCCAGATATCCGCACCATGCCGTTCGAAGAGCGGTTCGGCTTGATGGTGGGATAGGGAACTGACCGAGCGGGGCAACCGGCGTATGCAGACGCGGTTGCGTGTGGCAAAGCTGAAACAAAGTACGTCACTGGAAGACATCGACTTCAAAAACGCGTGTGGACTGGACCGTTCGCTGATTATGAAGCTGGCAGGCTGTGTTATGAAGCTGGCAGGCTGTGAATGGGTGGCTGAACATCTGAACGTGCTGATTACCGGTGCGCCGGGTGTCGGCAAGACCTGGCTGGCGCACAAAGCCTGCCGTGAAGGATACAGCTCGTATTACGTCAGGCTGTCGCGCTTATTTCAAGATCTGGATATAAGGTCGCGCTGATGGTCGCTACGCCAAGATGATGCGGCAAATGGCCAAGACCGACGTGCTGGTGATGGATGATTGGGGGCTGGCGGTGCTAAGCGATCGGCGCAGGCGTGATTTACTGGAAATACTGGACAACCGTTACAACCTGCGCGCGACGGTGATCACCAGCCAGTTACCGATTGCCCACTGGCATGAGGCGGTGGGCGATCCAACGTTGGCAGATGCTATCCTGGATCGTGTGGTGCACAACGCATACAAGATCAATTTGAGCAGCAGCTCCATGCGCAAGGAAAGAGAAAAATTGACAACCGATAGGCCAACACCTTAACTTGAAATTCTTGCGTTGCGTCGCTTCGCTCCGACTGACCCGGCCGGATACTCGCGGAGCAGGTGGCCGGATCAGGCTGGAATGGGTGGCCGAATCGCGTGGAATAGGCACATTCGGGATAGAAAGCAAATAACGGTAAACTGTAAACTGTAAACTGTTAGGCTGCAATCGTCTGGTCAGCGTTCACCCGGCAGCAATACCCTCTATCTGAAATGAAGCCTCACCCAATGCAGGAAGGGATGAATACCTTAACCGAAACGCAGCTCATATCCATGCTTGAAATGCAGGATGGCATGAACAGCAGGGTCAAACCTGACTGGGTATCGGCCAACAACAACTGGTATCGAGCCATACAGGTCGAAGCCGTTGAGGCCATCGAGCACCATGGCTGGAAGTGGTGGAAAAAGCAGGAATGCGACATGGCACAGTTGCGGATGGAGCTGGTCGATATCTGGCACTTCATTCTGTCTGCAGTCATCCAGAGCAAGCATGGCAGCATGATGCTCGCTAAAATGGAGATGATTTCGGAACTCAATCTTTGCCAGAAGTCCGTTCAGTTCGATAACCAGTACTATGTTCTGGCTAAAATGGAGCTATTGGAAAAGCTCGACCTGCTAGTGGGCCTTGCCGCTGCCAGACGAACCAGTCTGGCCCTGTTCGAATCACTGCTATCGGATTGCGGGATGATCTGGCTGGAACTGTTCAAGCAGTACACTGGGAAGAATGTTCTCAATGTTTTCCGCCAGGACCACGGTTATAAGGCCGGAACTTACATCAAGGTCTGGAACGGTCGCGAGGACAACGAGCACCTGGTTGAGGTGCTGGATATCGTTGACTTGAGCTCAGATGATGTCCGTGATGAACTCTACCGGACCCTCAAGGCGAGATACTTGCTGGTGCTTGAGGGGCAATAATTCGCAACATATTTTTATAACCACCAAAGGGAGTAATTACAATGAACCGCAAAGAACTGATCGACGCACTGGCAGCCCAGACAGGCAGCAGCAAGACTGATGCTGACCGTAGCATTGCCGCTCTAATCGACATCATCACCACCAACCTAAAAAAAGGCGACAATGTCGCTCTGGTCGGCTTCGGCACATTCGAAGTACGCAAACGTGCTGCACGCAATGGTCGCAATCCAGCCACTGGTGAGGCCATAAAGATCAAGGCTTCCAAGCAGCCTGCCTTTAAGGCTGGGGCCACGCTGAAGGCTGCTGTGAATGGCGTAAAGTAATAACGATCCAAGTAGCAGCCGCTAGTCATCTAGTGGTTGCGCTTATCCGTTCGAATTACTATGTGGACATCATCAATACAAGGAGAGCATCATGGCAAAAGGTCAGCAAAAGAAAAACAAAGAAGCAAAGAAACCTAAAAAGAAACCAACACCTGCTATCTGACCCGCTCTTGCACTGAGGTCGGTTGGCAATAGTGGAGTCCAACGGGTTAAGCAGCGAGTAATTTTTCATAGTATCGCTTGCGTTCTCCAACGATTGTTGAAGGCAGCAGCTTTGTCGAATGCATAGACCATGAAGGTAATAGTACTTGCCATGGCGTAAAGAAAAGGCACGGCAAATGAAAGTTTACCGATATGAGCGGAGTCCGATTTAGTGGACGGGCAAGTCATCTAGATTATGCCGCAGATTGTTGTCTGTTGGCATAAAACTGGTTAGCGAAATCAGCGGGT
>JAYSQR010000073.1:0-18389 GCA_043721435.1 Nitrosospira sp.
TAAACTGATTTCAAATCGGCACCAAAATAAATTGCTCTTCAAGCTGCGCCAATACTTGGTTTCAGCGCATAACTTCGTAAGTTAACCGGACACTACTGAGGCAAAGTATATTATAAAATACCTTGGCCATTCAAATTTAAAGCGACTGATGGGCCTGATTCATTGTTTCACCAGGCCAGTAGGCAGAAAAAAAGCCGTCCCTCGGGACGGCTTTGGATTTTTAAACGCTGGATAATTATCTTGGGGCCTGCGGATTCACCGGGGTCCTTTTGGCTCAATCTCCGGCCCGAATGCTTTTTCTTTCGGGGAATTCTCGACGGCCTTTCCGTAAGCATCTAGCTTTGATTCAGCAGCAGGATCACCTTTTGCTGCTTTTTCAAAGTCCTCATCGGACACTTGACCTTCACGTTTTTCCCAAAGGCTGGGGGGGTATTGCCCTGGTTTTCCTTCTCCAGGTGTTTTTTCCCGCATCTGGTCACAAGCGGTAAATGATAGTGTTATCAAGGCGGCAGCGAGGAGCGGGTAGACTCTCATTATTAATCTCCTTTATCTAGTTTATGACGGGTCACGGTGAGTTGCTTACAAAAGCACTTTGGCCATTCAAATCTGGAAAGACCGCTACCTTAATAGCAGAATTCAGAAATGTTGTCTAGTAGATTCCGCTGGATTTATGCATTCTCCCTAGCAAGGACTCTTTTCAAGCCCATGGCGACAGCCGCAATGCAGGATGTATCGGGGTGAGCTGCGGCAAATCTCAGCTGCTCATTTCGATATGGCCATAGAGGTACCATTGATGCAGCAGTGACATGGTCGCTGCATCAAGGACTTCTCCCGCTGCCAGCTCTTGCTGATCGGCAAGTTTTTCCAATAAGCGGCAGGCGGTAACGCTGACTGGGTAGGCATCGCCATTCAGAAAAATACTTTTTCCCCGGCACAGCATGCGGCTCTTCAAATCCAGCTTCAATCCATTTTTTTTGACTTGTTGCGCAAATCTTTTCTGTGCCAGGGGATGCGATGGCTGTGTGAAAAAAACGTGAGGTTTAGGCTCGGTGAGGTAGGTGCCGATAAAGCGTTCGATGTCGGCGGTGTTCCACTTGATTTTACCCAGCGCGCTACTTGTCTGGCGCAGCATGGCCAGATTAATGTGTGCCGGATGGGTTTGCAAGGCGATATCGGGGTCATGATACATCCCATCGATCTTGACATGGTCTTGCAGATACACCAGGAACTGGGTGGCAAGTTCCTGATAACTCGGGGCGCGAAAGCCGATGGAGTAGGTCATGCAATCATCCTCGGCCACACCATTATGGGCGTAGCCGGGCGGCAGATAAAGCATGTCACCCGGTTCCAGCACCCATTCCTGTTCCGGGCGGAAGTTGCGCAGGATTTTCAGTGGCGCATCTGCGATCAGGCTGCGGTCATGCTGGGCGGATATCTGCCAGAGCCTGCGTCCCATGCCTTGCAGCAAGAAAACGTCGTAAGAATCAAAATGGGGTCCGACTCCGCCGCCCTTGGGGGCATAACTGACCATCAGGTCATCGAGCCGGGCGTAAGGGATGAAATTGAATCTGCGCAGCAGGTCACGGGCTGCGGGTAGAAAGTGATTGACGTCCTGTACCAGCAATGTCCAGGCTTTTTTTGACAGGCGAGAAAAATCGCGTGCCGCGAAGGGGCCGTGTTCGACTTGCCATTCTCCCTTCTGCTGTATCACCAGACGCGATTGCGAGTCGTCTCTGCAGGCGAGATCGATGAGGTCGTTGCGTGCCAGGAGTCCTTGGAAACCGGGCAGGGCGCCACGCACCAGCAGTGGTTTTTTCTGCCAGTAGTCGCGCAGGAAGTTTCTGGGTGTACGGCCGCCCAGGAGGGTAGTTTTCATGGCTGCATTATAGGCGCGTAATACCATTCAACAAAAGCCGTTGTAACTTTGCAGGAATGGTTCAGCGGTTCCTTAAAAACAAGGTAATCGTGCCCCGATACTGCCGCTGGCGTAATTCTGATTATTTCCCCCGCATGAACATCTTGTCGAGATCAGCAAGGCTTATTTCAAACCAGGTCGGCCTGCCGTGATTGCACTGGTCGGAGCGCTCGGTTGCTTCCATTTCCCGCAGCAGCGCGTTCATTTCCGGCACAGTCAGCATACGGTTTGCACGAACTGCAGTGTGGCAGGCCATGGTCGAGAGAAGTTCGTTGCGCCTGCCGGTCAATACCTGACTGGCACCGAATTCGCGGATCTCGCGCAGAACGGCGCGCGCGAGTTGCACTGCATCGGCGTCCTTGAGAGTGGCCGGCAGCGCGCGCACCGCCAACGCGGTGGGGGAGAGTGCAACGATTTCAAATCCCAGTTCGCGCAGGATCGCACCGTTCTCTTCGGCTGTGGTGATTTCCAGGCTATCCGCCCGGAATGTCACGGGGATCAACAATGGCTGCATCGACAACGTATGGCTGTCCAGCGCCGACTTGAGCTTTTCATATACGACGCGCTCATGTGCCGCATGCATGTCCACGATGATCAGCCCCCGGTCATTCTGCGCCAGAATATAAATACCCAGGAGTTGTCCCAAGGCAAACCCCAGCGGCGGGATTTCTGTTTCCGTTCCGGGCGGTGCTGTTGTCGTAAGTGGTGCACGCGGCACTGTGTCCGCGCCAAACAGAGTCTGGTAAAACGCCGGTGACTGGGCGGCAGCGGCAAGCGGCATGGTGTTTTGTCGTGAGTAAACAGGGAATGCTGCAGCGGTTCTTGGGCTTGTACTTTCCGGTTCCCTGGGTGCCAGTGCTTGCTGCGGCGATGCCAGGGCCTTGTTGATTGCGTGAAAAATGAATTGATGCAGTGCGCGCGAATCGCGGAATCGCACCTCGGTTTTGGTGGGATGCACGTTCACATCCAGGCCCTCCGGATCCATTTCCAGGAACAGCACGAAAGCAGGATGCCGTTCCAGATGCAGCACGTCGCGGTAAGCCTCGCGCAACGCATGGGCGATTAGTTTGTCGCGGACGAAACGGCCGTTGACGAAGAAATACTGGGTATCGCGGGAGGAGCGTGAGTAGGCAGGCAATGCGGCCGCACCCCACAGGCGCAAATCTGCCGCTTGTTCATCAATGAATGCCGCAGTCTGGATAAATTCCTGGCCCAATATTGCCGCGATGCGCTGTTTCGCATCCGCCGGACGCAGGTGATGACGTACTTTTCCGTTGTGCTGCAGCGTGAAGCCGATTGCGGCGCGTGACAACGCAAGGCGCAGAAAGGTTTCCTCGCAATGGGCGAATTCAGTGGCTTCTGTTTTCAGGAATTTGCGCCGGGCAGGGGTATTGAAGTAGAGGTCATGCACTTCCACTACGGAACCGGCAGCCAGTGCTGCCGGTTCCAGTTGCGAGTAACGGTTGCCTTCCACCTGTATCTGCCAGGCATGTTTTTCCGTTGCCGTACGGCTTGTCAGCAGCAGGCGTGAAACTGCGGCGATACTAGCCAGCGCTTCACCGCGAAACCCCAGACTCGCTACTCTCTGCAAATCTTCCAGCGTAGTTATCTTGCTGGTGGCATGACGGGCAAGCGCGAGCGGCAGATCGTCCCTGGAAATTCCGCTGCCATCATCGGCCACCCGGATCAATTTGATCCCACCCTGGGCAAGTTGTACGGTTATTTCGGCTGCCCCTGCATCCAGGCTGTTCTCCAGCAGTTCCTTGAGTGCCGAGGCAGGGCGCTCCACTACCTCGCCAGCAGCAATCTGATTGATGAGCAGGTCGGAAAGTAGTTTGATTGTAGTCATGAATGAGGCGGAACAGGGATAGGTTGCGATTATATAATGTCGGGTTACGGGCGGTTAACTAGATTCTGCCGCAGACTTGCGCGCACTGCCGGTTACGGGTGTCCTTCCATCGCTGCCGTGATCACAGTGTGATTGAGATGGGGAGCGAACATGCCAATGAAATCGTACACATATCCGCGCAGGTAACTGTTGCGGGTAATGCCGATACGCGTGGTGCTCGGCTCAAACAGGTGGCTGGCGTCGATGGCCCGCAAGTGTTTGTCGCGCTTGGGATCGAACGCCATCTGTGCCAGAATGCCGATGCCCAACTCCAATTCCACGTAGGTCTTGATTACGTCGGCGTCTATTGCAGTCAGCACCACGTTGGGGGTTAACCCTTTGGCCTCGAACGCCTGATTGATCTTCGTGCGGCCGGTAAAAGCAAAATCGTAAGTGATGATGGGATACTGAACGATGGCCTCCAGCGTCAGTGTCTCGTGTTTGAGCAAAGGGTGCCGGGGTGGAGTGATGATGCAGCGATTCCATTGATAGCACGGCAACATCACCAGTTCCTGAAATAATTCAATTGCTTCGGTGGCGATGGCAATATCTGCTTCGCCTGAGGTAACCAGTTCGGCTATCTGTGTCGGACTGCCCTGGCGCAGAATCAGCTTCACCTTGGGGTAACGTGCGGTGAAACGTTTGATCGCAGGCGGCAGTGCATACCGGGCCTGGGTATGGGTAGTGGCGATGGTCAAGGAACCGCTGGCTTCATTGGTGAATTCCTGGCCGACTTGTTTCAGATTCTTCGCGTCTCTGAGCATTCTTTCGGCAATTTCAATAATGGCCTGTCCCGGCGGGGTGATCTTGACCACCCGTTTGCCGTTGCGTACAAAGATGTCCACCCCCAATTCGCTCTCCAGCAAGCTGATCTGCTTGCTGATTCCAGGTTGCGAAGTGTGCAGGCTTTCCGCGGCCTTGGACAAGTTCAGACCCTGGTTAGCGACTTCGCACAGATAGCGTAATTGTTGTAGTTTCATGATTCCCGGCTTCAAATAACATTATCTTATAACAATCTAACGCAATATTCTTTCATGACATAAGCGCTGGTTGCTATCATAGCGGTTTCGAGGCACCATATAAAGTTACATGCTGCATGTGGCCGCACGGGTCCTGTCCGGTAAATTTCAGTTTACCTGGCATGCTGGAATCATTGCCAGGAACCGGTATGCGTAGTCATGCCGGTGTGCCGGCACTGGATTGAAAGTGGCAATCAGTCTTGTCCGCATGAATGGCAAGCTGATATGGTAACCAATTGTGGAGAATCAGGATGGATCACTTGGCTGGCCTCGCTAACGACGAGGAAATTAATTTATTCGAGCAGGCGCTGCAGGACTATCAGGGCCTGCGCATGGATGCCGATCGTTTCACTGCTACCCGCTTGCAAATGGGGATCTACGGTCAGCGCCAGGAAGGCGTCAATATGGTGCGCATCAAACTTCCGGGCGGCCGGCTGAATGCGCCACAATTGACTGTGATCGCCGACATGCTGGAAAAATATGCCCGCCACGATGTCGTGCATATCACCACCCGCCAGGATATCCAGATGCATTATGTACCGCTTGAGCATACGCCGGCGGTGTTGCGTCATTTGGCTACAGCCGGGTTGACTACGCGCGAAGCCTGCGGCAATACCATCCGTAATGTCACTGCCTGTCCGCTGTCCGGCGTGTGTCCGCGTCAGCATGTCGATGTCACGCAGCATCTCGACGGCGCGGTGCAGCATTTTCTGCGCAATCCGCTGACTCAGCAAATGCCGCGCAAATTCAAGATCAGTTTCTCGGCGTGCGAGTCCGATTGCGCCCAGGGCATGATGCACGATATGGGCGTAATCGCAGTGCGTAACGGTGAGCGCTTCGGTTTCAAGGTCGTAGCTGGCGGTGGTCTCGGACATAAACCGCATGAGGCCATTGTGGTGGAAGAATTTATCGAGGAAAAAGATCTGCTACTGGTGATGGAAGCGATTATTTCATTGCATAACCGCTATTCCGACCGGGTTAAACGCGCCAAAGCGCGGATCAAATTCCTGGTCGACAAATTCGGTGCCGAAGGATTTGTCGAGAAATACCGCGAAGAACTGGTGCGCACCAAGGCCGCACTGGCAACACAGGATTATCCGCAAGGTGCATGGAGTGCCGGTGACGACAGTGAAGCCCCTGGTATCGGTGCGCCGCGCCGCCTGTTCGAGCAGAAGCAGTCCGGCTATTACGTCTTTCCGGTCAGCGTGCCGATGGGTAATTTGAACGTGGTGCAATTGCGCGGGCTCGCCCAAATTGCCGAGACTCACGAGTTGTATGAAATTCGTGTGACCCAGGACCAGAACATGTTTCTGGCAAATGTAACGAAAGCCAACATCGATTCCTTGCGCGCCGCCCTGGCTGCGCTGGGTTTGGGCGAGCCACAGGCAGGCGACGATGTGGTGGCGTGTCCCGGCACCTCAACCTGCCGTCTGGGGATAACTTCTAGCACGATTATTGCACCCAAATTAAGCGGCGGAGAACACGACCTGAAAATTCGTGTTTCCGGCTGTCACAATGGCTGCGCCCAGCCGGAGACCGGCGACATCGGTATTTACGGTGAGGGCAAGCGCATGCACGGCAAACTGGTGCCGCATTATCAGATGTATTTTGGCGGCAATGGCATGGCATGCGGAGCGCTCGCGATCAAAGGCCCATCGGTACCTGCAGCACGCGTCGAAGCGGCAGTGGAGCGGGTGCAATCAGCTTATGCATCCAGTCGTGAAGCGGCAGAGATGTTCTTTTCCTGGACGCGGCGCGTCGGCAAAACCTATTTCAGCGAATTGCTGGCGGATCTGATGGAAGTGAAACCGGAGGAACTGGAATCGGTCTTGCGCGACCATGGCACAGCCAGTGATTTCAAGGTGCTGCAACTAGGCGGGGGTGAGTGCGCGGGAGTGAGCCAGGTGAAGATCGGCTCAAGCTTTTTTGAAGCAGCCCACGAGCGGAACTACCGGGATGCGCTTAAGTTTCAGCGTAAATTTGAAGATTCGCTCAGGTGCGCCGAGGAGATCGCGCGTTTGATCGGTCAGGGCGTGACTGAATTGCTTGGCGGACAGAAGCGCGACAGCCTGACGGAGCAGGCAGAAGAGTTGCGCCGCGTATTACCGACCAAACCACATCTGTCCAAGCAGCTGATCAAGTTTGCGGAGTATTTTGCGCACCCTGCCGAGGAGCTGAATGATGTTCTGCTGACTGAGTGGTTTACCGAACTGGATTCCTGGACGCTGGAAACTGCGGAATTCTGCCTGGGTTTCGACCGCCAGCTTGACCTGACCGGCGCGTTGCCGCAGACCGCCGCAACCGGATTGCTGCGGGTTCAGCAGACCCAGCAGCCGACCATTGTGGTGTGATAGATTTTGGGCACTGAGCGAGATGACGGCATGAGTCTGGAACCCAAAATCGGGAAGGTGCGAGCGCTGCTGGATACGGCGCAGGCAAACTATGCTCCGGTTGTTTTCGCCAACAGTTTCGGGGCGGAAGACATGGTGCTGACCGATCTGATTGGGCGATTTTATCCCAGTATCGAAATGTTCACCCTGGATACCGGTCGCCTGCCGGAAGAAACCTATAGCCTGATGCAACAAGTAGAGGATCGCTATCACATTCACATCCGGCTGTATTTCCCTGAGTCTGCTACGGTGGAGAAATACGTCGAGCAGTATGGCCCCAACGGGTTTTATGGCAGCGTGGATTTACGCAAGGCCTGCTGCCATATGCGCAAGGTGGAGCCGCTGAAACGTGCTTTGCGCGGTAAGCGTGCCTGGATCACCGGGCTGCGCCGCGATCAGGCGCCGACCCGGAAGGATTTGACCGAAGTGGAATTTGATGCTGACAACGGGCTGCAAAAAATCAGCCCGCTGCTGGACTGGGAGCTATCCGACGTATGGACTTACCTTAAAGAGTTCAAGGTGCCATACAACTTGCTGCACGATAAGGGCTACACCAGCATCGGCTGTGCACCCTGCACGCGTGCCATTACTTCTGGCGAAGATGTTCGTGCCGGACGCTGGTGGTGGGAAAACCCGGAAACCAAGGAGTGCGGATTGCATCCAGGCGGGCGGCAGAGTGCTACTGCAGCCTCCGCTGTGGCAGCCGGTTCGGCTGATGCAGCTTTAGACCAGAGCCTGGAGGATAAAGTGCATGACCCGCATTCCAGGAAATCACATTTGGCATGACGACTGTTGGGACTAACCGATGGATATTATATTGAGTGACATGCAAGAGTTTATTACCCCTGTGCCGAGTTTTGTGATGAAAAGCGAACCGATAGTGATTAAACGCCGCTCAGCACGGCAACTGGGTCACCTGGATGCATTGGAGAGCGAATCCATCCACATCCTGCGGGAAGTGGCGGCGGAATGCGCCAACCCGGCCCTATTGTTCTCCGGTGGCAAGGATTCCATCGTGTTGTTACGGCTAGCGGAGAAAGCCTTTCGTCCAGGGCGCTTTCCGTTTCCACTGCTGCATATCGATACCGGCCATAACTTTCCCGAAGTGATCGAGTTCCGTGACCGCCGCGCCCAACAACTGGGCGAGCGCCTGATCGTGCGCAGCATGAAAGACTCCATCCGCCAGGGCAGGGTGGTGTTGCGCTCGGAGAACCAGAGCCGCAATGCGTTTCAATCGGTGACATTACTGGACGCCATTGCCGAGTTCCGCTTCGACGCCTGCATCGGCGGTGCGCGCCGGGATGAGGAGAAGGCACGGGCCAAGGAACGCATCTTTTCCTTCCGTGATGAATTCGGCCAGTGGGATCCGAAGAACCAGCGTCCAGAGTTGTGGGATATCTATAACACGCGGGTGCATGCGGGGGAGAATATTCGCGTGTTCCCGATCAGCAACTGGACTGAGCTCGATGTCTGGGAATATATTGCCCGTGAGCAACTGGAAGTGCCGCACATTTATTTCGCCCATACCCGCGAGGTGATCCGGCGCGGTACTGGTCTGCTGCCGGTATCCCACCTGGTGCAGCCCAAAGACGGCGAACAATCGGAGAACATCATGGTGCGATTCCGTACCGTAGGCGATATGAGCTGCACCTGTCCGGTGGAATCCACCGCCACCAGCGTTGATGAGATCATTGCTGAAACTGCGATCACGCGCATCACCGAGCGGGGCGCCACCCGCATGGACGATCAGACTTCGGATGCGTCCATGGAGCTACGCAAGAAAGAAGGATATTTCTGAAACAACCGCCGCCTGTCAGCACCGTGCAGAGGCATGAGTCAATTTCCGTACCGTATCGAGAAGAATTTCCAGAAGGCTTGTAAATGCCGGTAATCGAAAGCATTGAATTAGACAACATCGAACTGTTGCGTTTTATCACCGCTGGTAGCGTGGATGATGGCAAGAGCACTCTGATCGGACGCTTGCTGCACGACTCGAAATCAATTTTCGAAGATCAGTTGAGCGCCATTACACGCACCACGAGCAAGCGCGGGATGAAAGGCGTTGATCTATCGCTGCTCACCGACGGCTTACAGGCGGAGCGCGAACAGGGCATTACCATCGACGTGGCTTATCGTTACTTCGCCACTCCCAAGCGCAAGTTCATCATCGCCGATACGCCGGGTCACGAGCAATATACACGCAACATGGTGACTGGGGCCTCCACCGCGAATCTGGCAATTATCCTGATCGACGCGCGCAAAGGCGTGCTTGTTCAATCGCGTCGCCATACTTATCTGGCCAGTCTGGTGGGGATTCCGCATCTGGTCGTGGCAATCAACAAGATGGATCTGGTGGATTATTCCCACGAAGTGTTCGAGCGCATCTGCCGCGATTTTGCTGCTTTTGCCGAGGGGCTTAAACTGCACAACATCACCTACATTCCAATGTCTGCCCTGAACGGAGATATGGTGGTGGAGCGTGGCGACAATCTTCCCTGGTACGAGGGAGTGACATTGATAGATTTGCTGGAGAACATTCCGATCGATCATGACATCAATCTCGATGATTTCCGTTTTCCGGTGCAGTTGGTGTGCCGCCCGCAGACCGAGGAATTGCATGATTTCCGTGGCTATATGGGGCGTATCGAGTCAGGTTCCATCCAGGTCGGCGATGCGGTGACAGTGCTTCCCTCCGGACTGACTTCGCGCATCAAGGAAATCGTTACTTACGACGGTCTTCTCGATCACGCGATCGCACCGCAATCGGTGACGCTGACCATCGAAGATCACTTGGATATTTCCCGCGGCGACATGCTGGTAAAAACCGATCAGAAGCCGCGAGTAACTAAGGAGTTTGAGGCAATGCTATGCTGGTTATCGGAACAGGCCCTTGATCCAAAACGAAAATACCTCGTCAAGCACACCACCCGGATTGTCAAAGCGCTGGTGAGCCGGATAAACTATCGTGTCGACGTCAATACGCTGAATCGCGAAGCGGTGGATATTTTCAAGATGAATGACATCGGGCGGGTGACGTTGAAAGTACAACAACCGCTGGTGTGTGATGATTATGAGCGCAATCATGCCACCGGTAGCTTCATTATCATTGACGAAGCCAGCAACAATACTGTTGCTGCCGGCATGATCTGTCCGCTGGAAGAATAACTCGGCAGAGTTGCGACAGTGCTACCGGCGGTTCGGAGCTGGCTTGGATGAATCGCGAAGCGACAAGGCGGACGACCTTGCCGCTTTTGTGTTTTTTGGCAGGGCCTTAGCCCGGATGTTGGTAGGGATATAACAATCCCGATCAGGAACAGGTATGAATTATTCACCAGCTGGTTTTTTCATTTAATGGCAATCAACTTATCATGACAATTCTGGAATCGGCGTTGCATTCTGCCACGACAACTGCCATGGCTACTCCCATCTTCGGATTCGACATGGTTTTTGCCGATTTGTATCGCCGTGACGGCCTGGTAAAGCTGGATCAGGCGTTCCTGGATTTTCTGCGAGAGGGAGATGCCGGTCTGCGTATCCGTCTGGATCATGCCCGGGTCCATCCTGATGAGCTGGATCCCAAGGATGAGTCCGCTTTGCTGATTGAGCTTGCCCCGTGGATGGAGGATTTTATTGCCAGGCTATTTGGCATCGAAACCGAAGTCCGCGCCCTTGCAGCCCGCCATCATGAACTTGCCCCACTTTATTCCTGCAAGCGGCAATTCGTGCAGCGGCGGGCGATGAACAAGGTGAGTGAGGCGGAGGTGCTGGCAGCCGACGGTATCGCGCTGGAACAAAAACTGGTGAGCGAATTTGGAGCGCCATTTTCCGAACTGGTGTTCGCAACCAAGGTAACCCAGTGGCTGGAAAACGAGGCCGAAAATGAAGAGTGTCTCAAGGCAGCGCTGTTGTACGCCGCCTGGGCGCTGAAAATGCCGGCAGGGCGCGAGCGCAGCCGGGATGGCGTACTGTTCAAATCTCCCGCCAAACTCGATTATCTGCATCTGCTGACCACGGTCACCGACCACGCTGCCGGATATACCGTCCATCGTCTCAATCACTTGCGCCGACGGGAAGGCTTTGCGCTTACCGATGCGGGTACCGATCTGGTTGGCGCCCTGGATGAGGCAAACTACTGCATCTGGTGCCATGAGCAGGGAAAAGATTCCTGTTCTAAGGGGTTGAAGGAAAAACAAAAAGTGCCCGCAGAGCCTGTGGTTTTCAAGAAAAGCCCGCTCGGCGCCCTGCTTGCGGGCTGCCCGCTGGAAGAGCGCATTTCCGAATTTCATAAACTCAAGACCCAGGGAATTGCCATCGGCAGTCTGGCGATGATCGTGCTGGACAATCCCATGTGTGCCGGCACTGGCCATCGCATCTGCAACGATTGCATGAAGTCCTGCATCTATCAGAAACAGGAGCCGGTCAATATCCCCGAAGCGGAAACGCGCACCCTCAAGGATGTGCTCGAACTGCCTTGGGGTTTTGAAATTTACAGCTTGCTCACTCGCTGGAACCCGCTCGATCTGCAGCGGCCTTTGCCGAAGCCGCCAACGGGTCGCAAAGTGTTGGTAGTCGGCATGGGACCGGCGGGGTATACCCTGGCGCACCACCTGATGAATGATGGTCATACGGTAATGGGCATCGATGGTCTCAAGATCGAGCCTTTGCCGGCGCATCTTTCCGGAGTGAACCAACAGGGGCAACACCTGCCGTTCAGCCCGATACAGCATGCGGCTGCGCTGGATGAGAGTCTGGATGAGCGCGTGCCGGCTGGTTTTGGCGGTGTTGCCGAATATGGCATCACCGTGCGCTGGAACAAGAATTTTCTCAAACTGATCCGGCTGCTGCTGGAGCGGCGCGAGGAATTCGCCCTGTTCGGCGGCGTCCGTTTCGGTGGCACATTGACCGCCGATGATGCCCTTGCCATGGGATTTGATCATGTGGCACTGGCTGCAGGTGCAGGGCGCCCCACCGTGCTTGATCTGCCCAATGGTCTGGCGCGAGGTGTGCGCGCCGCATCCGATTTCCTGATGGCGTTGCAGTTGTCCGGTGCGGCCCAGGCTAATTCCGTCGCCAATATGCAGTTGCGCCTGCCGGTGGTAGTGATCGGCGGCGGCCTGACTGCCATCGATACGGCAACTGAAGCACTTGCCTATTACCCGGTGCAGGTGGATAAATTTCTGCGCCGTTATGAAATTCTCACGGCCGAGCAGGGTGAGGCGGCTATCCGTGGTGCCTGGGATGCGGAAGAGCAGGAAATCGCGGAAGAATTTCTCGGCCATGCCCGTGCCATCCGTACCGAGCGCGAAGCTGCAGAACGGGAAGGGCGGGCGCCGCGCATACTTGAACTACTCCAGTCCTGGGGAGGCGCCACCATCGCTTATCGCAAACGGCTGGTTGACAGCCCCTCCTATACGCTCAATCACGAAGAAGTCGAAAAAGCACTGGAGGAAGGCATCTGGTTTGCCGAGGGCCTGACGCCTGTGCGAGTGGATACGGATCGCTGGGAACATGCACGCTCTGTACGATTCATGGTACAGGCGCTGGATGAAACGGGATCATGGCAAAAAACCGGGGAAGCCGAACTGCCGGCCCGTGCTGTCCTGGTTGCCGCAGGTACCCAGCCGAACACGGTGCTCGCCAGAGAAGACGAGAAAAATTTCAAACTGAACGGGCGCTATTTTGCTGCCTGTGATGAAGATGGCAACCCGGTTAACCCGCCCCGCGCAAATCCCAAGCCAGAGACGCCCATGGTGCTTTTGAGTCGCTGCGAGGATGGGCGTTTCATCAGCTTTTTCGGTGACTTACATCCATCTTATTCCGGTAACGTGGTAAAAGCCATGTCCAGCGCCAAGCAGGGCTATCCGGTGGTAAGCCGGGTGCTTGGACGTGTGGCTCCCGCATCCACAAAATCTGGTGGACAGTTTTTCGCGGAAATGAATGGACGGCTGCGAGCCGCTGTGCATAAGGTGGAGAGGCTCACCCCCAACATTATCGAAGTGGTGGTGCATGCGCCGATGGCGGTGGAGCGTTTCCATCCCGGTCAGTTCTACCGTTTCCAGAATTTTGCATCTCTCGCCACTACCGCAGGCGACACAAAATTGGCGATGGAAGGCATCGCCCTCACCGGCGCATCAGTGGATGTTGCGCGCGGACTGGTGTCGCTGATCGCGCTGGAAATGGGTGGATCGGCGGACTTGTGCGCCCGGCTCCAGCCCGGTGAGCCGGTGGTACTGATGGGCCCCACCGGCACGCCTACCGAGATTCTGCCGGGTGAAACCGTGGTGCTGGTAGGCGGCGGCCTCGGCAACGCGGTATTGTTTTCCATCGGCGCGGCGGCGCGGGCAGCCGGATCGAAAATCCTGTATTTCGCTGGTTACAAGAAACTGGTCGACCGCTACAAGGTGGCGGAAATCGAAGCGGCGGCGGACACAGTGGTGTGGTGTTGCGATGAATCCCCGGGTTTCAAGCCCTCCCGCCCGGGTGATCTGAGTTACGTCGGCAACATCGTGCAAGCCATGGCTGCCTACGGCAGCGGTGCGTTAGGCGCTCAGCCGGTACCGTTGGCGGCAGCCGGCCGCATCATCGCCATCGGCTCCGACCGCATGATGGCGGCAGTCGGCGCCGCCCGGCATACGCTGCTACGGCCCTATTTGAAGACAGACCACTTTGCCATCGGCTCGATCAATTCGCCGATGCAGTGCATGATGAAAGAAATCTGCGCCCAGTGCCTGCAACCCCACAAGGACCCGAAAACAGGTGAGGTTACTTACGTGTTTTCCTGCTTCAATCAAGATCAACCGCTTGATCAGGTTGATTTTGGCGGTCTGGCATCGCGCCTGCGCCAGAACAGCGTGCAGGAAAAACTCACCACCCGCTGGATCAGTCATTGCCTGAAAGAATCCAATCAAACTGGAGCCTGAGGTCATTTGCATAACCATCGGGATCGAGTATTTTCCTCAATCCAGGCAATGCACCGTGCCCAAGTTCATTTATAATTCGGGGTTCGTTGCGAGCAGGGTACGGCAGTGACCATTTTTGCAGGGTTGCCGGAAAGACACTGGATGTTGGAAAGATAGGGAGATTGTCAATGCATATAGGAATACCCGTAGAGATACGCGGGGGAGAAACCCGCGTTGCGGCCACACCGGAAACGGTGAAAAAATACACCGCCAAGGGTTTTCATGTTGTCCTCGTACAGTCCGGTGCCGGTGCCGGTGCGAGCATAACTGACGAGGCATATCAGGATGCCGGTGCAACCATCGTGGCCAGCGCAGCGGAGCTGTATGGTCAATCACAGATCGTGCTCAAGGTGCGTGGCCCGGACTCCGGTGAATTGGCGATGATACGCAAGGATGCCGTGCTGCTGGGACTGCTGGTGCCACATCAGGCAGACGGCATAGCGGCTCTCGCCACGCATGGCCTGACCGCATTCGCAATGGAGAAACTGCCACGTATTTCCCGCGCGCAGAGCATGGATGTGTTGTCGTCGCAGGCCAATATCGCTGGCTACAAAGCGGTGCTGATGGCAGCCAACGTTTACCAGAAATTTTTCCCGATGCTGATGACGGCAGCGGGTACTGTAAAAGCTGCGCGGGTGCTAATATTGGGCGCAGGGGTAGCAGGCTTGCAGGCAATTGCGACCGCCAAGCGGCTGGGTGCGGTGATCGAAGCTTCAGACGTGCGTCCGGCGGTGAAGGAGCAGATCGAGTCACTGGGCGCAAAATTTCTCGACGTGCCTTATCTCACTGACGAGGAGCGCGAGATCGCACAAGGCGTAGGGGGTTATGCCCGGCCGATGCCGGCAGACTGGATGCGGCGCCAGGCCGAACTGGTGCATGAGCGTGCGGTGCAGGCTGATGTCGTGATCACCACCGCGCTGATTCCCGGGCGTCCGGCACCGGTTCTGCTCAAGGAAGAAACCGTCCGCGCCATGAAACCGGGATCGGTGATCGTGGACATGGCGGTGGAAGCGGGCGGCAATTGTCCGCTATCGGAATTGGACAAGATTGTGATCAAGCACGGCGTGCACCTCATCGGCATCGCCAATCTGCCGGGGCTGGTGGCGGCGGACGCCAGCGCGCTGTATGCGCGCAATCTGATGAATTTTCTCAACCTGATGCTCGATGCCAAGAGCGGTGAATTCAAGCTGGACATGGAAGATGAGATCATCGCCGGAACACTGGTGTGCGCGGATGGGGCAGTGATCAAGAAGGCATAAAGAACGTGCGTGGCTGAATCCAGCGCCGCACGGGTTTACGGTTTGTCACAGCATACGTTATACGAATTCAGAAGGAGCAATCATGATCGGCGAAGTTGATCCAACCATCATCAATCTCACGGTGTTCGTGCTGGCGATATTCGTCGGCTATCACGTGGTATGGAATGTGACCCCGGCGCTGCATACGCCGTTGATGTCAGTAACCAATGCGATTTCCGGCATTATCCTGGTGGGCGCGATGCTGGCTGCCGGACCGGCTGAAAGCGACTGGGGTGTATGGCTGGGGGCGGTAGCGGTAACGCTCGCCTCGATCAATGTGTTCGGTGGATTTCTTGTTACCCAGCGGATGCTGGAGATGTTCAGAAAAAAAGATAAAAAAGGAAGCGCGTAAATGTCCGCAAATTCGGTCGCACTCGCGTATCTGATCGCGTCAGTTTTTTTCATTCTGGCGCTGAAAGGCTTAAGCTCGCCGTTAACATCCCGGCGCGGTAATCTGTTCGGCATGGTGGGGATGACCATCGCTGTCATCACCACGCTGACTGTCACCAAGAACTGGGCGCTGATACTCGGCTGCATCGCAGTGGGCGGTACTATTGGCGCAGTGGTGGCACGGCGGGTGGAAATGACGGCAATGCCGGAACTGGTTGCGTTCATGCACTCATTGGTAGGTCTGGCGGCGGTGTTCATCGCCATCGCCGCAGTCAACAATCCGGTTTCGTTCGGTCTGCCTGCAGTACTGCCGATGGGCAGCAAGCTGGAACTATTCCTCGGCACGTTCATCGGTGCCATGACCTGGTCAGGTTCGGTGATCGCGTTCCTGAAACTGTCCGGCCGCATGAGCGGCGCGCCCATCACGTTTGGCGGGCAGCATATGGTCAATCTGGTGCTGGCAATTGTCATGCTCGGTTTCGGTCTGTGGTTCTTCTTCAGCGAGACTACCAACTGGACAGCTTTTGCCGGCATGGCTGCGATCGCTTTTGTGCTCGGCTTCCTCATTATCATCCCCATCGGCGGCGCAGATATGCCGGTGGTGATTTCCATGCTCAACTCGTATTCCGGCTGGGCGGCGGCAGGTATCGGTTTCTCGCTCGGCAACCCGATGCTAATCATTGCCGGTTCGCTGGTCGGCAGTTCCGGCGCGATCCTGTCCTACATCATGTGCAAGGCCATGAACCGGCCGTTTCTGTCGGTCATACTTGGCGGCTTCGGCAGCGAAGGTGGAACTGCGGCTGCCGGCGACGGCATACAGAAAACCTATCGCAGCGGCAGCGCGGATGATGCCGCATTCTTAATGGGTAATGCGGACAGCGTGATCATCGTGCCGGGGTATGGGCTGGCGGTGGCGCGGGCGCAGCATTCAGTCAAGGAGCTGGCGGAAAAACTGCACGCAAAAGGCGTCAACGTGCGGTTTGCCATTCATCCGGTGGCAGGGCGCATGCCAGGACACATGAACGTGCTGTTGGCGGAAGCGGAAATTCCCTATGAGCAGGTATTGGAAATGGACGAGATCAACAGCGACTTTTCCAATACCGATGTGGTGCTGGTACTGGGGGCGAACGACGTGGTCAATCCGGCGGCGAATGTGCCCGGCAGCCCCATCTATGGCATGCCCATCCTGGATGCCTATAAAGCGCGCACGGTGATGGTGGTGAAACGCAGCATGGCGGCGGGTTACGCCGGTCTCGACAATGATCTGTTCTACATGGACAAGACCATGATGGTATTCGGTGACGCCAAGAAAGTAGTCGAGGGCATGGTCAAGGCGCTGTGACATGTTTCCGCGAAGATCTCGTAGGGCGCAAGGAAAATATTCGAGCCCGGATCCTTTGATTTTCATCTGACATAACCGGCGCAAACGGCTTTATTGCTTGCGTCTGTGTTGATGAATGGGTTGGGTGTTTGGTCAGACGTGAGCTGCTTCAGCATGCAGCTTAAGGCCTAGTGCACTGACCACTTTCAGGATGGTGTCGAAGCTCGGTGCGCGATCACCTGAGAGTGCTTTGTAAAGGCTTTCGCGTGACAGCCCGGCATCTCGCGCAACTTGGGTCATGCCCTTGGCGCGTGCGAGGTCACCCAATGCTTTTGCGATAAATGTTGCATCACCATTTGCTTCTTCCAGACAGGCTTCCAGATAGGCGGCCATTTCTTCTGGTGTGCGCAAATGCTCTGCGACATCGTAGCGAGTGGTTGTCGTTTTTACCATCATGCGCTCCTATAGATTGCGTGCAAGACGCAAGGCGATCTTGATATCCGCAGCTTGGGTGGTTTTATCTCCACCAGCCAGCAAAATCACAACCTCACGCCCACGTTTCGTAAAGTACACCCTATAACCGGGGCCGTAATCAATCCGCAGTTCAGAAACCCCTTCTCCAACAGCCCTGACGTCGCCCGAATTGCCAGCCGGGAGGCGTTCGATTCGGATTTGGACGCGCGCACGAGCCTGTAGATCACGCAGGTTGTCGATCCACTGAGCATAGGTTTCAGTTTTACGGATTTCCAGCATGACGAACTGTAGCCCTGTGGCTACGTATTGTCAACGTTGAGATTACTTCGGTGAGATGGCTTTGGGCTAGATGCCCAATGTTTGGATTAACCGGCTGGCTTGGCTTTATCGGCCAGTTCGGGTTGAATGATTAGTCAGTTTTTAATTCGAGCCAGGCCCCCTTGATTCTTCCATTTCATCAGTGACACTTCGTTGTCACCCATGTTCCCAGACTTTTTTGTTACCTATCTCCTCGACCGCTCATGAATTCAATTTTGCGGATTTTTTTCAAGTCTACAGTTTGCTTGGCCTGCCATAAATCGTAATTGTCTTGCATCATCAGCCAGCTTTCTGGTGAGCGCCCTAAAGCTTTTGAGAGACGGAGAGCCATTTCTGGACTAATGCCACTGGCTTCATTCAAAACGCGGTTAAGGGTCGATGCGGCAACGCCTAATTTAAGGGCAAGTTCCCTGCAAC
>JAYSQR010000074.1:0-18212 GCA_043721435.1 Nitrosospira sp.
ACCCGCTGATTTCGCTAACCAGTTTTATGCCAACAGACAACAATCTGCGGCATAATCTAGATGACTTGCCCGTCCACTAAATCGGACTCCGCTCACTCAGCGAGGGATATGAGATCGGCGTCGTACTCGCGGAAGATTTCTGCAAATTCTAGTAATTCTTTGGTGTTCCGAGCAAGGCGAGCGAGCTTCGAGAAGATAATACCGGTTATGTGTCCCTTCTTGATATCTGCAAGCATGCGCTTGGCTTCAGGGGTTTCTTTGACCGTCTTTCCAGAAACAGCATCAAGACGGTACACCTCGATTACATTCCAACCCTTTGCTTCAGCGTAAAGACGCGCGCGACGTTCATGGTGTTCTGGGGATTCGCCCCTCACTTGATCTTCAGTGGATACGCGAATCCATATGCCGACGCGTTTAAAGTCTTGTGGGGAGACCTTTTGTGTGCGCATCACACCCTCCTATACTTCAGAATGCAAAGTATACCAGAATATTGACATTGTGTGTGCATTGCGTAATACTATACGCACATTATGAAACACATTATTGTGAGGAAAAATATCATGGCGCATTCTCATTATCACCGATTCGCGATCACCGTGCCGGAACGCATGGCAGCGCAGATCGATGATATATGCGAGACCGAGGGGCGGAACCGTTCGGAGTTTTTCCGTGAAGCGGTAAGAATCTACCTTGCCTCGAAATCGCGCGAATCACAATTTCTTATGCCGACAAGCGAAGAAGAGCGCAAAGACAATCCATTCCACACGTTTACCGAATGGAATTCGGAAGCAGACAGCATCTATGACACGCTCCGCTAAACCACGATTTCAGCCGTGGGATGTCGTGCTTGTCCCCTTCCCCTATACGGAAAGCAACTTCACCAAAGTGCGTCCCGCTCTGATCGTTTCGACCGAGACATTGAGCACGAAGACTGGAAAATATTTCCTGTCGATGATTACGAGCGCTCAGCACGTGCGATCGTATGGAGATATCCTGATTAGCGACCTGAAACTCGCTGGGTTGCCGGGTGAGTCCATCATCCGTCCAAGCAAACTTGCAACGTTTGAGGAAACTTCTTTTGTTCGGCGCATCGGTACTCTGTCGACCAAAGACCGGAAGAAAACGTCCGCTCAATTGCGCGAGCTTCTGTGTGTTGAAGAGAACAGGTAACCAAGTACAGGGAAGATTGGCTTGGGTGAACTCAAGTCGCTGCTTGGTCAAAACGGCATGACAATCCGCGACTACTCCATCAATTCTGACAATCCCAATAATGCATACTCGGAAGACTACATAAAGTCGCAGATTTTGGCGCCCCGTATCCGTGATTGCGGAACGATGATTGTCTATGTCTCCCCGCAAACCAAAGAAAGCCATTACGTCAATTGGGAAATTGAGTACGCGCAGAAGGAAGGCATGCGCATCGTTGGTGTTTGGGCGCACGGCGAGAAGGGTTGCGAAGTGCCGGAGGCATTGGCCAACTACGCGGATGCAGTCGTTGGCTGGCATGGCAACAGCATCATTGACGCCATCAATGGCGAAATCAACGACTGGGAACAGCCAGATGGGAGCCCTTGCGCCCCACGTGATATCAAGCGTTACAGCTGCTAGGCCTCGCTGTGGCCTTATTCTCTTATGTTGTTGCGCGAGATTACGGCTTTGCCCCCAATCCATTTGGTGGATTTTGCACTCTTGCCACATGCAAACCGGACATCCGACGCTTTGCCCAGGTTGGTGACTGGGTTGTCGGGACTGGTAGTGCGAAACAACACCACAACGGATGCCTTGTCTATGCTGCGAAGGTGGCGGAAGTAATGACCTTTGATGCCTACTGGGTAGCCCCGCGGTTCCAGCATAAGAAACCTGACCTTCGCTCGAGCAAGAAACTTGCTTTTGGCGATAACATATACCATCGTACTAACAGCGGCTGGCTGCAGTTAGATTCCCATCACAGTTTCGCCGATGGAACGCCAAACGAAAGAAACATCCGTAATGACACGAGGGCTAACCGAGTTTTGATCGCAACCGAGTACGCATACTGGGGTGGATCAGGACCGCAGATACCCAATAATCTTCGTAACTATCATGGGCACGACATCTGTATCGGGCGTGGTTACAAGACACATTTTCCTGCGGGTATGGAATCCGAATTTGTTGCGTGGTTTTCGTCGCTGCAAGCACAGGGGTACTTGGGTCGCCCTATAGATTGGGCGAGAACGCCATGATTGTTACCGAAACCACAGACCGGTCCATTCTACTGCAAGATTATGTAGATGCCGTTCGCCCGACAGACCGTCTCCCCGAAGGTGACCTCCGCCCAGTCCTTATGGGACTGTTTGGCGAAGTCGGAAGCATCATGGCACCCGCCAAGAAACTCCATCGCGAGAAAGAAGCTTACATGGGCTATCAGTCTGCCGTAGAAGAGGAGTTCGGCGATGCACTTTGGTATCTGACTGCACTAGCTCGACGAATGGGCAACAGTCTGCCGGATCTCATGTCCCGCGCTGCGGAAAAAGGGGGATATTCGAAAACCATTGCGGCAAGTGATGTTTCAGGTGGCCCACTAGTGCATATATCCTCGGTCAGTGTCCTCCGGGAGCTTGATGACGCCCTGCTTGACCTTGGGAAAGCGGCAGCAGCTCTACTGATTTTAAAGGATGATCGGACCCAGACGGCAGAACTCTTGGAAGCATTCGTTCTAAGCTATCTCCAAGCTCTACAGGCCGCGAAAATTACTTTCTCGCAGGTGGTGCATGGCAATCTTACGAAGACCCGCGGCCGCTTTCTAAAACCTGAATTATCGACGTTGCCTAAATATGATGCTACATTCGATGATGACGAGCGATTGCCGGATCATTTCGAAATCAAGATCAAGCAGCGAAAAAATGGGCGGAGCTATCTTCAGTGGAATGGCGTCTTTATTGGCGACCCGCTGACCGACAACATCCTCGATCCCGATGGCTTTCGTTTTCATGACGTCTTTCACTTCGCTCACGCGGCCATACTACACTGGTCACCCACATTCCGGGCGTTGATCAAGCATAAGCGGACAAGCAACAAGGTGATCGACGAAGCCGAGGATGGAGGAAGGGCGATCGTAGTGGAAGAGGGCCTGACTGCGTGGCTTTTCTCGCGAGCAAAAGAACTCAAGTTCTTTGAGAATCAGAACAGCGTGTCGTTTGATCTTCTAAAGACCGTGCACCAGTTCGTTCAGGGGTACGAAGTCGAGACTTGTCCGCTGAATCTATGGGAAGACGCTATTCTCCAAGGATACGCAGTGTTTCGTCAGGTTCACGCTCACAATGGCGGGCTTGTCATTGGCAACCGTAGCGCTCGCACGCTTACGTTCCAGCCGCTATCTATTTCCGCATCATGACTCCACAGCATTTCGTAGAAATTCTGGCGTCCCTGACGTTCGTGGACACATTCAATCCCTATGCACACCGTTGTCTGGCTCATGATCACGACGATGCCCCGATCCGCCGACGCAATGCGTTGCTCGCCATGCTTGAGGTTGCCGTAGAGTCCGAGGTGGATGCAATTTGGATTGGCCGGGATCTCGGTTATCGCGGAGGGCGCCGTACTGGCTTAGCATTGACCGATGATATCCACATGCAAGCACATGCCGCGCGGTGGGGGATCCCAATCTCAAGACCCACCAAGGGCGAGGTTATTGCAGAGAGAACCGCAGCCGTCATCTGGGATGTATTGTCACAGATCAATGCACACGTGTTTCTATGGAATGTTTTTCCACTTCACCCGCATGAAACCGGCAAGCCTTTCTCCAACCGATCCCATAATGCCCGTGAACGCCGAGCCGGAGAAGAGCTCCTCTACACCCTGATCGAGCTGTTGAAGCCGCGTCGATTAATCGCCATCGGAAATGATGCCGCCGATACCGCCCGCAGACTATGCAAACACGCTGATGTGGTTCAGGTCCGTCATCCAAGCTATGGGGGGCAAACACAGTTCCTGAGTGCAATGTACGACCTATATTCCCTTCGTCATCTGAATACCGAGGGTCAATTATTTTAGATACACAATATTTGTAACGCTGCTTCAAGTGCGTACATGGTAATTTTTTACTGATATAACGAATGTCTGAAAATGGCGCAACTTGGACGCTAAGACTTTGATTTAAAACGTAATAAAACTGATAGCTACTGGCGAGTGTTGGCGAGCACTGGCGTGGTGATAGCTGATGAATGCTTTGTGACGAGCGAATAGGCTCGATAGACCCGCTGCCATTTACTCACTTAATTTTTTGCGTTTGATAATAGTCAAAAAAAGGAGGGTAGAATAATAACCAGCACCAATTAAAAGCTGCTGAAGCTCCCTTCATTGAGATGGAGCATATCCGAGAAAAGCTACAATCCTTGGCATGAACTTAGGAAGTGGCATTGTCTTACAGTTTTCCCAATTGAGCACGGTAAATGAGTTCACGTTGAGCAACACTCCTATTTCCGCCTGCGAAAGCCTAAGTTCCAGTCGTCGCTTCCTGATATGCTCGCCAAGGTTCTTGGGTTGGAAATAGGATTCTTTTCTTTTCAGTGCCTTAAGCGTTATGGATATGTACGGCAAAAGAGCAACGCCACCATGCCCTTGCGGCTATCTCGGCCATTACAGCGGAAAATGCCATTGTACTCCCGACCAAGTGGCGCGTTACCGCGGAAAAATTTCCGGCCCGTTGCTGGATCGCATCGACATCCAGATCGAAGTGCCCGCCGTGCCGCAGGAAGATTTGATGCGCCAGCAAGCGGGCGAGCCGAGCAGCGCCGTGCAGCAACGGGTGGAGGCAGCCCATCAGCGGCAACTGCAGCGGCAGGGCAACACCAATGCCCGTTTGACGGTGAAAAGCATAGACAAATACTGCGCGCCCGATGCGCAAGGAGAGAGCCTACTCAAGCAAGCCATCAGCCGCCTGCATTTTTCCGCGCGCGCTTATCATCGCGTACTGAAAGTGGCACGCACCATCGCCGACCTGGCCGGCAGCGCGGGCATAATCAGCACCCACATCGCCGAAGCGGTGCAATACCGGCGGCTGGACAGGAATTAAGGCTACGGCATGTCTGCGACGGCTCGTAAATACCGTCTTGCCGCCCGCGCCGCAAGTGCTGATTTTGATTCACCAGGCTGTCTTGGCCTCATGCATTAGGTATACTGCTAAAAAGGAAAATCATGCCATCAAAATATTTAGCTCATGCTGCAGGTTGCGCACTCACCTTGGTTTCATCATTCGCCGCAGCCATCGCTCCCGAACAAATTCTGCTGCAGGTTGCACCTTCCATCGTGATGGTGGACATTTCCGACATCTATGGCAAACCCATCGAGCAGCGCAGCGGTGTCGTGATTGGCGTGGGCCAGGTGGTTACCAGTTGCCAGGCGATACAGAAAGACAGGAACCTGCAGGTGTGGCAGGACGGCAGTGCTCTCAAAGCCAGATTGCAATACGCGGACACCGCCCGCGACTTGTGCCAGTTGAGTGTACCGCGGCTACGGGCTCCGCCAACAATCCTGGGCACGACCCAAAGACTCAGAGTAGGCCAGCGTGTTTATGCCGTTGGCACATCGAAGGATCAGGAGCCGGATTTGAGCGAGGGGCTTGTCTCCAGCCTGCGTCCATATGAAGGTGCGCAATACATCCACACTTCTGCCGTGATTTCACCCAGCTTCAAGGGCGGCGGGCTGTTCGACGACCAGGGAAGGCTGGTGGGCATCGCCATATCTGAGTCTATCGAAGGGCTGAACTCCAATTTTGCCATGCCGGTGGACTGGATCCGTGAGCTGCCGATAGCGGCGAAAGCCGCGCGCGCAGTAGCGAAGAAAGAAAGCGGGTTGGATAGGCTTAACCGCTCCATCGCACTGGAGAAGAAAGGAAGCTGGCAGGAGTTGTTAAAACTTTCGCAGCAGTGGACCAAAAGTGAGCCGGGAAACACGGTTGCATGGTTCAGTCTGGGCGTAGCTCAGGTCGGCCTCAAACAGTACGACCGGGCGATTCTGGCCTATCGCGAGGCGATACGCATTCGGCCGGAGTATGCCGACGCCTGGTACAACCTGGGCGTTGCCTATTTCAATCTCAAACAACACGCACAGGGGATGCATGCCTATCAGGAAGCCCTGCGCATCCAGCCGGAGGGTGCAGAAGCCTGGCGCAATCTGGGCACAGCCTACAGCGGCATCAAACAACACGATCAGGCAGTTAATGCCTATCGGGAGCCGGCGCGTGTCCAACCGGAATCTGCCGACGCCTGGTACAACCTGGGCAACGCTTATTACGACCTGCAGCAATACGACCAGGCGGTTCAGGCCTATCGGGAGTCGCTGCGGATCCGGCCGGAGAATGCCAACGCCTGGTATAACCTGGGCGTTACCTATGACGAACTCAAGCAACAGGAGCAGGCGATTCGGGCCTATCAGGAGGCGCTACGCATCCAGCCGCAGTACGCCATGGCCTGGTATGACCTGGGCAGGATCTATTATTTCCAGGGCGAACGCGAAAAGGTACGGGAGATTTATCAGACCTTGCGCAAGCTTGACCCGGCACGGGCGGGGAAGTATTTCAACACTTTGATCATGCCTTGAGCACTACAGCCGGAATGGAGTGAAATCCGGGATCAAGCCAAGAATCACCTGAACTGGTTCCGTATGGAACCGGTTCAAATGTTTGTTAGTTAAAAACCAACCCGCCTTCTTTCAGTTGAAAAATGCCGCCTTCCCTGTCCGCGACAATGGTGTGGCGTCTCAAGCCGAAGCGTACTTCGACCCCTTCAAGAAACTTTTTTTCCGCCACTACCCGCGCTTCTTTGCTGATGTCAATCTCCCTGTTCAATTCCGCCTCTTCTAGCGTGAGCGCTGCTATTTCAGCCTTGATGGTGTCGCGAGTGACTTCTGCCGCCTTGACGGTTTCCTCCGGCAAGCGGCCGGGATTGGCGCGAGCCAAGTCGAGCAGCTTGGTTATTTTTGACAGGTTGTTCAGCGCGGCATCACGAGCCCCGACTACCGCCAGCAAACGTTCATGCGGTGCGTGATCGGTACCTGCGATCACGATTGTCTTCGAGTGCGAAGGTGAACCAATGATTTGAGCCTTGACCAGCATCGCGGCGCGGGAAGTCCCGCCAATGAGATGGCCCTTGCAGCTAGCTTTGTCGCCGACGATGATCTGGTGGCCGGCAGACAATTCACTCTGCATGGCAAATTCGCGGATGAAGATGCCGTTTCCTGCCGAAATATGCGCGTTCTGCGCAAAACTTGCGCTGCACGATCCCTTGCAGGTGATGGTGGAATGATGAGACTTCTCGCCCGCCCGCTCCGTCAGGCCGATAATGCCGCCTTTCACGACAATGTCGCCACCCGCAATCAATATGACGCCTTCGACCGTACCGTTTACATGGATATCACCGGAAGCTTTGACTGTCATGCCGGTATGAACATCCCCCGTCACTTTGACCGTTCCCGGGAAGTCGATATTACCGGTATGAAGGTCGACGTTTTCAACGGTATAGATCGTTTCCACCGACACTCCATTTTTCAGTAAAGTCGGGCAACCATCGGTTGCGGCAATCAGTAAATTCTCATCGGCGGGATCAAACCGGGTACCGTCTAGTTTCATAGCAAATGCAACATTTTTTCCCGGCTTGGCGGGAATGGTCTGTCCGGATAAGGTTAGTCCAGGCTCGCCATCGGCCGCCAAAATGCGCCGCATCAGCGGATCGCCCGCATGCACCATAAGGATTTCACCAAGCTCACGAAAATCAGCCAACCCATGTTCATCAAGCTGCGGGCTGCGTTCTTTCACGCTCGGAATAAGACTCTCAAATATCCCGTCCATCCCGTCTACAGCCGCTTTGCCGCTGGCAATCAGAACATTGTCGGCACCCCCCTTGACTGCCTTCTCAACGGCTGCCAGGTCAAGCTCTGCGGTGATCTCGTTATGTTTGGCTTCTTCAAGGATGCGTTCCAATGTAACCGGAGCGCCGCCGCGGTGAGGAATGCAGGTAAGATAGGCATTGAGATGGCCGATATCGATGCGGATGTAGAACTCGCCGTCGACGGCCTCGCCCACAGCAATCTCGAAGGCTTTGCCGGCAGCGTATTTCGCGGTTGCATCCTGTAATGCCAGCTCGTTGAGCTTATACCCCCCGAACCCCGCTACGTTGACAGCGCACTTGAAATCGCTGAGCGTGATGCTGTCCACATCACCTGCCGGAGCAAAATGGGCAATTACTCTTCCCCCTCCTTCATCCAGACGGATGGACAGATATTTCAAGTTTTCGTTTTCCGACATTATGGCCCCCGATATGTAATCTGCATCTTAAATGAAACGGCAATAATCAATGAAGCTCTGAATAAGTACGCCGCGCGATTTGCCCAGAGGTCCCCTCATCCGAGACTCAATTCAACTCCACTCATTCCGAATAGAGCTGCGGCACTCTTGATGGACCGATAGTACGCTTGATTCAGATTAAGAGGCTGTAGGAAAAGACTGATAAGTACCTTACACTTTTCCTAAAAGATTGACAGCATCTTCCTACAGTTGTTTACGATAGCCGTGTCTGGCGCTATGGCCGCGTAAAGTGTCTCGCGGCGTCCCTCTTTCGCGCCGGCTGACAACGACATGCCGGCGGACATGATAGAATTCCGCCTCCGCCGAAAATGCAGTCCAACCATGAACAAACACCACCGCACTGCCCTGCTGGAAAACCTGCTCAGCCAGCGCATCCTGCTGCTGGACGGGGCCATGGGCACCATGATCCAGAGCTACACACTCAACGAAACGGATTATCGCGGCAAACGTTTTGCCGATTTTCCGCACGACCTCAAAGGCAATAACGATCTGCTGACGCTGACTCAGCCACACATTATCCATGCAATCCATAGCGGCTACCTGAAAGCAGGCGCGGATATCGTCGAGACCAACACTTTCAATTCCACTACTGCCTCGATGGCCGATTACCACATGCAGGATCTGGTGTATGAGCTGAATTTCTCCGGGGCGAAGCTAGCGAAGGAAGCAACCCGGGCGATGGAAGCAAAAACTCCAGACAGGCCGCGTTTCGTCGCCGGGGTGCTGGGACCGACCACCAAAACCGCCTCGATTTCGCCGGACGTGAATGACCCTGGTTTTCGCGGCATCACTTTCGACCAACTGGTGGCGGATTATTCCATAGCCATAAGCGGCCTGCTGGACGGCGGCGCCGACATCCTGCTGGTGGAAACCATCTTCGATACGCTCAACGCCAAAGCGGCGCTGTTTGCAATCGATCAATATTTCGAGACTCACGGCGTATGCGTGCCGATCATGATTTCGGTCACCATTACCGATGCTTCCGGGCGCACGCTTTCCGGACAGACCCCGGAAGCATTCTGGAATTCGGTCAGTCACGCCCGGCCATTGTCGGTGGGATTGAACTGTGCACTGGGTGCGGAATTGATGCGTCCCTACATTGAAGAACTTTCCAAGGTTGCTGGCGTGTATACCAGCGCGCACCCCAACGCCGGCCTGCCCAATCCGCTGGCGGAAACCGGCTACGATGAATCGCCCGATTACACCGCGAGCCTGATCAAGGAATTCGCATTGTCGGGTTTCGTCAACATTGTCGGCGGCTGCTGCGGCACTACGCCCGCGCATATCAAGGCCATCGCTGATGCGGTGAGCGGCATTGCGCCGCGCATCATCCCCGACATTCCAAAGAAATTGCGGCTGTCCGGACTGGAACCACTCAACATCGGCGACGATTCCCTGTTCGTGAATGTGGGTGAGCGCACCAATGTCACTGGCTCGAAAGCTTTCGCCCGGCTGATACTCGGCAATAATTACGCGGAAGCCCTGAGCGTCGCCCGCAGTCAGGTGGAGAGTGGTGCGCAGATCATCGACATCAACATGGACGAGGCGATGCTCGATTCGCAGAAAGCGATGGTGACGTTCCTCAACCTGATCGCGGCCGAACCGGATATCAGCCGGGTGCCGGTAATGATAGATTCAAGCAAATGGTCGGTGATTGAAGCCGGTCTGAAATGCGTGCAGGGCAAGGCCGTGATCAACTCCATCAGCATGAAGGAAGGTGAAGCTGAATTCGTCAAGCATGCCCGGCTGGCCCGCCGCTATGGCGCGGCGGTGATCGTGATGGCCTTCGACGAGTCCGGCCAGGCCGACACGCAGACGCGCAAGGTCGATATTTGCACGCGCTGCTACCGTATTCTGGTTGACCAGGTGGGCTTCCCGCCGGAAGACATCATTTTTGATCCAAATATTTTCGCGGTTGCCACCGGCATCGAGGAGCACAACAATTACGGCGTCGATTTCATCGAGGCCACGCGCATTATCAAACAGACCCTGCCCTATGCCAAGGTGAGCGGCGGCGTATCCAATGTGTCATTCTCTTTCCGTGGCAACGAACCAATACGGGAAGCGATCCACACGGCTTTCCTGTATCACGCTATTCAGGCCGGCATGACCATGGGTATTGTCAACGCCGGACAACTGGGCGTTTACTCGGATATTCCCCCGGACTTGCTGGAGCGGGTCGAGGACGTGCTGCTCAACCGTCGTCCCGACGCCACCGAGCGACTGGTGGAATTCGCCGAGAATTTCAGGGGACAGAGCAAGGAGAAGATTGAAGATCTCGCCTGGCGTAGCGAACCGGTGCAACAGCGTTTGACGCACGCGCTGGTCAAGGGCATCAACACCTACATCGTGGAAGATACCGAGGCGGCCCGCCTGGAAATAGACGCTCAAGGCGGCCGTCCGATCCAGGTGATCGAAGGACCGCTGATGAACGGCATGAATGTGGTCGGCGATCTGTTCGGTTCCGGCAAGATGTTTTTGCCGCAGGTGGTCAAGTCGGCACGGGTGATGAAGCAGGCCGTGGCGCATCTGCTGCCATTCATTGAGGCGGAAAAGAAACGCTCCGGTGATTCCAGACCCAAGGGCAAGATCGTCATCGCCACGGTCAAGGGCGACGTGCATGACATCGGCAAGAACATCGTCACCGTGGTGCTGCAATGCAACAATTATGAAGTGGTGAATATGGGCGTGATGGTTCCGTGTGCGCAGATTCTGGAAATGGCGCGGCGCGAGCAGGCGGACATCATTGGCCTGTCCGGACTGATCACGCCGTCGCTGGAGGAAATGGCACACGTGGCAAAGGAGATGCAGCGCGAAGGCTTCACCATCCCGCTATTAATCGGCGGCGCCACCACCTCGCGCGTCCACACTGCAGTGAAAGTTGCCCCGCACTACAGCGGCGTGACCGTGTGGGTGCCGGATGCGAGCCGCGCCGTAGGCGTATGCAGCAATTTGCTGTCGCAGGATTTACGCACGGATTATGTGCGCGATATCCAGGCCGAATATGAGAAAGTTCGCACCCAGCACAAGAACAAGAAAGGGCAGTCGCCGATGCTGTCGCTTGCAGAAGCGCGCAGGAATGCACTGAAAACCGATTGGCAGAACTATATTCCGCCTGAACCGGATTTCATCGGCGTCAGGTCGCTACGCAACTATCCGCTGGAAAAGCTGGTGCCCTACATCGACTGGACTCCATTCTTTCAGGCCTGGGAATTGTCCGGGCGCTATCCGGCGATCCTGCAGGATGAAGTGGTGGGCGAAGCTGCCAGCAATCTGTTGCGTGATGCTCAGGCCATGCTGAAGAAAATCATCGAGCAGAAATGGCTTTCCGCCAATGCCGTGGTCGGTCTGTTTCCGGCCAATTCGGTGAACCACGACGACATCGAAATTTATGCCGACAAATCCCGCACCAAAGTAGCGATGACTTTCCACAATCTGCGACAGCAAACCCTGAAACCGGGAGGGCGCCCTAATCTATGCCTGGCAGATTTCATTGCCCCCAAGGAGTCCGGTGTTCGCGATGCCATCGGCGCATTTGCCGTTGCTGCCGGATTCGGCATAGACGCACGCGTGAAGGCTTATGAAGAAGCGCATGACGATTACGGCGCCATCATGCTGAAAGCGCTGGCCGACCGCCTAGCAGAGGCCTTCGCCGAACACATGCACTGGCGGGTACGGCGCGAGTTCTGGGGTTATGCCACGGATGAAGCCTTGGATACCGAGCAGCTCGTCGCCGAGGAATATCGCGGCATCCGCCCCGCGCCCGGCTACCCAGCCTGCCCCGACCACACCGAAAAAGGGCCGTTGTTTGAACTGCTGAGAGCCCCGGAGAACGCCGGCATTATCATTACTGAATCCTACGCCATGGTGCCGACTGCAGCGGTGTCGGGTTTCTATTTCTCTCACCCTGAGGCTGACTACTTTGCCGTTGGCAAAATAGACAAGGATCAAGTAGCCGATTACGCCAAGCGCAAAGGCTGGACGCTGGAAGAAACGGAAATGTGGCTGGCACCGGTGCTGGCGTATGAACGATAAGCCGGTTCCGTAAATCCGGCAGCAAAATGGGACGGGACTGGACTAACTCTTTACCCGGGTGATTTTTACCACTTCCCGGATGTGCCTGAGGCCGCGCATTACCTGCGCAAGGTGCGAGCGGTTGCTGACTTGCAGGGTAAAATGCATGGTGGTATAGGCGCCCTCGCCTTCCACGGCGACATTATCGATGTTGGAACCGGCTTTGGCGATTTCTGCCGCCACCTTGGCCAATACGCCGCGCTGGTTGGCCGCCACCATTTTGATGCTGACCTCGAACAGCCTGGTGATGTTTTTGTCCCATGTCACATCCAGCCAGTTATCCGGATTACCGTGCATTTTGGCGATCACCGAACAGTCGCGGGTATGAATCACCAATCCCTGATCTTTCTTGATGAAGCCGACGATGAGATCGTCCGGGATCGGGCGGCAACACTTGGCAAACTGCACTGCCATGCCTTCGGTACCCAGTATGGTAACAGCGCCGCCCATACCGTTTGTCTTGGGTGTAGCCTTCCCCGGCGATAGCAGGCGCTTGGACACCACTGCCGGCAGATGTTTGCCCAGCACCATATCCGCGAGTAATTCTTTTTTCGACTTGGCGCCGCTATCGCGGGCCAGTTTCTGCCACTGCGCAGCGCTTATGCTCGCTGGATCAATCTTGAGCGACAGCAATGTCTGATTCAGCAAACGCTCGCCCAATTTAGCCAGCTCCTCGTATTGCATGGTCTTAAGAAAGTGGCGGATATGCGAACGCGCTTTGCCGGTGACTACATAGGCAAGCCATGCAGGGTTGGGTTTTGCGTGCGGCGCGGTGATGATTTCCACATGGTCACCGCTCCTGAGTTTTGTGCGTAGCGGCGCATTCTCGCCGTTGATTTTCACTGCCATGCAGCGGTCGCCGATGTCGGTATGCACTGCGTAGGCAAAATCCACTGCGGTCGATTCTTTGGGCAGCGCCAATATCCTGCCTTGGGGCGTGAATACGTAAACTTCGCCGGGAAACAAATCAACTTTCAGATGCTCCAGGAATTCCAGAGAGTCAGTGGAATCGCTCAGAGTTTCCAGCAAGCTTTGCAGCCACTGGTGGGTTTTCATGTGCAGATCATTGAAATTGTTATCGGCGCTCTTGTAGAGCCAGTGCGAGGCAACACCAGCTTCAGCAATCCTGTGCATCTCGGCAGTGCGAATTTGCACTTCAATGGGGGTGCCATAAGGCCCAAACAACGTGTTGTGCAATGACTGATAGCCGTTTGCCTTGGGAATCGCGATGTAGTCCTTGAACTTTCCGGGAATGGGTTTGTACAGGCTATGCAGTGCGCCCAGTGCCACGTAGCACGCAGGCATGTCCTTGACGATCACACGGAAACCGTAAATGTCGAGCACTTCAGAAAACGAGAGATGCTTCTCCAGCATTTTTTTGTAAATGCTGTAAAGCTGCTTTTCACGCCCGCTCACCTTTGCATCCAGCCCTGCATCCTGCAGGCGCTGCCGGATATCGTGAAGAATTTTATCCACCACTTCGCGGCGATTGCCGCGTGCCGCTTTGGTGGCTTTGGCCAGAACCCGGTAGCGGAGTGGATAAAGATAGCGAAAGCTGAGCTCCTGCAATTCCTGGAAGATACTATTGAGTCCCAGGCGGTGGGCAATGGGAGCGTAGATCTCCATGGTTTCACGAGCGATGCGGCGGCGTTTCTCCGGCTCCAGCACCTCCAGCGTACGCATGTTGTGCAGCCGGTCCGCCAGTTTGATGAGTATGACGCGCACATCCTGCGACATGGCCAGCAGCATCTTGCGAAAATTTTCTGCCTGGGCATCCGCCTGGGTCTGGAATTCGATCTTGTCGAGCTTGGAAACACCGTCCACCAGTTCCGCCACCGGTTTGCCGAATCTTTCGCTGATCTCGGTTTTGGAGATGTGGGTATCCTCCATCACGTCGTGCAGCAGTGCGGCAGTCAGCGTCTGGCTATCCAGGTGCAGCCTGCCGAGTATGCCGGCTACCGCCAACGGGTGGGAAATGTAAGGTTCACCGGATTTGCGGAACTGCCCGGAATGGGCGCTTTGACTGAAAAGATAGGCGTTCCGGAGCTGAGAAATGTCTTCCGGTTTGAGGTAACCGGATAATTCATTGAACAGAGGTTCCGCCTCGGATAGGGTAGCGGGAGTATCCGGCAAGCCTCGTGCTCGCATTCGAATTTCCTTTATTCGATTGGAATCTCTGAATTTATCGACGCGCCTCTTGTTGCGATTATATATATCTCGCGTCGAGAACTTCTATCCCTACCTTCCCCTGGGCCACTTCGCGCAAGGCAACCACGGTAGGTTTATCGCGTGCAGATTCCACCATGGGGGAACCGCCGATCGAGAGCTGCCTTGCGCGTATGGTCGCGACCAGGGTCATTTCGAAACGGTTCGGAATTCTTTTCAGACAATCGTCAACAGTAATGCGTGCCATGGTGTTTCTCCCAAGAAAGTGTGTCAACAACAGTGGTGCAGAAAGGTTACAACAAAAATAGCGGCAGGCAAGGTATGCAGAGGATGCAACAAAACCGCCTGTTTCTGATAGGGCGTTCTAACCGAGCTGCGTTACCAGATCATGATAACAAGCGAGCTGCCTCGCCATTCTCATGCGCTCGGCCTGGACAATGCAGAAGAAATCGCCGAGCGCCTTGTCCAGCTCTTCGTTGATGATAACATAATCATATTCGCTCACATGACCGATCTCTTCACGCGCGGCAGCCACGCGCCGTGCGATTACTTCCGGGCTGTCCTGCCCACGGTTATGCAGGCGTGTCTCCAGCACCGCCAGCGACGGTGGTAGAATGAAAACTCCCACCGCCTTAGGAAAAACCCCGCGCACCTGTTGCGCACCCTGACTATCAATTTCCAGCAGGATATCCCGGCCTGAGGAAATGGCTTCGTTGATCCATTCCTGCGAGGTACCGTAGTAATTCCCATAAACTTCCGCGCTTTCCAGGAACTCGCCACGTTCCAGCATTTGTTCAAAAACTTCCCGGCTGACGAAATGGTAGTCACGCCCGTCCATTTCTTCGGGACGCGGCGGGCGCGAGGTGTATGAAATGGACAGACTCAGCTTGACATCAGTCCGCAGCAGCGCTCTTACTAGGCTGGTTTTTCCGGCACCGGAAGGCGCGCTGATGATAAACAGACTACCTGCTGTTGCCAGCATATCGAATCCATGTACATGTATTACTTGTTCCAGTCATTCCCTTCCCCGGGTTGCCGATTCTTCCGCCACACCAAATCCCCACTCCCCACTTACTACTTACCACTCCCCACTCCCCACTTACTCCAAATTTTGCACCTGTTCGCGCATCTGCTCAATCAGCACCTTAAGCTCCATGGCAACTTTCGATACTTCCGCATCGGCCGATTTTGAACCGAGGGTATTGGCTTCGCGGTTGAGTTCCTGCATCAGAAAATCCAGGCGCTTGCCAACCGCCCCACCCTTGAGCAGTATCCGCTCCACTTCATCCAGATGCGTCTGCAGACGAGACAACTCCTCGTCCACGTCAATCTTGCCGGCAAACAATGCCAGCTCCTGACGAATACGGTCATCGTCGCAATTTACCATGGCGTCGCGCAAGCGCAGCGTGAGTTTTTCCTGGAACGCTGCCAGCAATGCGGGAATGCGCGGCGCCACTTCAATCGTCAGTTGGCGCATCCTGCCCAGGCGTTCAAGCAGCACGGCTTTCAGCTTCTCCCCTTCGCGCACGCGCGCCGCCGCAAACTCATCCAGGGCAACGCGCAGCAATTCCATACAAGGCTCGCGCAAGTCCTCGGCAGGTAGCGTATCGACGCCCAGCATACCGGGCCAGCGCAAAATATCCGCCACGTCCAGACTGTGCGCATCGGGCAACGCGACTCTGACAGTATTGTTCAATTCCAGCAGTTTCTGCAGCAACTCGGGATTGAGCTGCTGCAGATCTTCCGTGCCTGCGAGCCGGGAAAAACCCAGGCGGAAATCCACTTTGCCACGGCTCAATCGGGCGGTCAGCAGCTCGCGCATCGTCGATTCCAGCGAGCGGAACTCATCCGGCAGACGGAACTGGATATCGAGATAACGATTATTGACCGAGCGTAATTCCAGATTGAGCGAACCGTGCGGCACTTCCCGTGTCACCGCTGCGTAGCCGGTCATGCTGTAAATCAAGGCCAACTTATCCACTGACAAGTCCTTAATACGTTAGAATAATGCCCGGGCTGCAATGCTCCCGTTGTCTTTACGGATTATGCCATAACCGGCTGACCAACAAACCTTTCCGGCAACCTTAATGCGCTCATGGATCATATCCTCCGATAAGCGCCGGGAAAACCCTACCGACTGCACACTAATCTGATAAATAACTATGCGTCCCAGCAATCGCACGCCGCTTCAACTCCGCCCCGTTAAAATCACCCGCCACTACACCAAGCACGCTGACGGCGCGGTGCTGATCGAGTGTGGCGACACCCGGGTGTTATGCACCGCCAGCGTGGACGAAAAAGTGCCGCCTTTTCTCCGTGGCAAGGGACAAGGCTGGCTCACCGCGGAATACGGCATGCTGCCATGCTCCACCGGCGAGCGCATGCAGCGCGAAGCAGCCAAGGGCAAACAGTCTGGACGCACCATGGAAATCCAGCGCCTGATCGGACGCGCACTGCGCTCGGTGGTCGATCTCGGAAAACTGGGCGAGCGCACCATCCAGATCGATTGCGATGTGATCCAGGCTGACGGCGGCACCCGCACTGCCGGCATCACCGGCGCATTCGTCGCACTGCATGATGCAGTGGAAAAACTGCTGCGGCGGCAGCTGCTCGAGACCACGCCGATACTCGATCATGTTGCCGCCGTCTCGGTCGGCATTTATGAAGGTGTGCCGGTACTCGATCTGGATTACCCGGAAGATTCCTCCTGCGATACCGACATGAATGTAGTCATGACCGGCAGCCTCGGTCTGGTGGAAGTGCAGGGAACCGCCGAAGGCGCCACATTCGATCGGCAGGAACTGAACGCCATGCTGGATCTGGCGCAGCAGGGCATCCAGCAACTGATCGCATTGCAGAAAGCGGCACTGGCGGAAAAATAAGCCGGACTGCGGAAATGCAAAAACTCGTCATCGCCAGCAATAATCCCGGCAAACTGCGGGAGATCGGCCATCTGCTGGAACCCCTCGGAATTGAAGTGTTGCCGCAGTCCGCATTCAACATCGCGGAAGCGGACGAGCCGCATTGTACTTTCGTCGAGAACGCGCTGACCAAAGCTCGCCATGCCAGCAAATGCTCCAGCCTGCCGGCGCTGGCGGACGATTCCGGCATCTGCGTGGATGCCTTGCACGGCGAGCCGGGCATCCATTCGGCGCGCTACGGGGGAGAGCCCAAGTCGGATGAACGCAACAACCTGAAACTGGTCGAAGCGCTGACCAACCAGTCCAACCGCAACGCTCATTATTACTGCGTGATCGTGCTGGTGCGCCATGCCGACGACCCGCAGCCGATCATCGCCGACGGCGCCTGGCACGGCGAGATCATTCCGCAGCCGCGCGGCAGTGGCGGTTTCGGCTACGACCCATATTTCTATCTGCCGCAACTGGGCAAAACCTCAGCGGAACTCCCGCTGGAACAGAAGAATCGAATCAGCCATCGCGGCCAGGCACTGGCGCGATTGGTCGAAATGATCAGGCAGGAAACAGCCAGCAAATAACTGGGCACGTCGCCCGCCGATTCCCTAAATTCATTCAGGGCGCCTCTAAAAATTCAAAGTTCTAAACAAGACGAGGCGGGAACAAAAAATGTAGACGCAGCATATGGCTGATATGTAAGGAAACATTTTTTGTGA
>JAYSQR010000075.1:0-6476 GCA_043721435.1 Nitrosospira sp.
CCTGGATGCGCGTATGGCCGGTGGCAGCCTCATGACCATTGATTTCATGCTGGTGCCGGTTTACGACACCGATGGCCGGGTGATTAAACTGATACCTTCCGGCGTTGACATCAGCAAACGCATCCGCATCATGCAGGACCTGGAGCAGGCCCGGCTGGAGGCCGAACAGGCCAACCGCGCCAAGTCGACTTTCCTCGCCGCCATGAGCCACGAGATCCGCACCCCCATGAACGGTGTGATCGGTATGGCTGACGTGTTGCAGCAAACCAGCCTCAGTGGGCACCAGATGGAGATGGTCAACCTCATCCGCGAGTCGGCTTTTGCCCTGCTGGACATAATCGAAGACATTCTCGATTTCTCCAAAATTGAGGCTGGCAAGCTGGAGATTGAGCGCGAACCCATGTCGTTAATGGACGTGGTGGAGAAGGCCTGCAGTACCATGGAAAGCCTGGCTGCAAGAAAAGAGGTGGAGCTCACTCTGTTCATCGATCCGGAGATTCCAGAGGAAGTTCTGGGTGATGCCTTGCGCTTGCGCCAGGTATTGGTCAATCTCACCAACAATGCCATCAAGTTTTCCAGCGGACAGCAGCAGCCCAGCCGGGTATCGGTACGCGCGTTGCTGGCCGCGCACGGCCCGGAGCAGGTGACGGTAGAGTTTCGCATAGCCGATAATGGCATCGGCATGAACGAAGAGACTCTGGCGCGGATTTTCACCTCCTTTACCCAAGGCGACGCTTCCACCACCCGGCGCTATGGCGGCAGCGGGCTGGGATTGGCCATTTCCCACCACCTGGTGGAACTGATGGGTGGGGAGATTACAGTGCAAAGTACGCCGGGTAAGGGTTCCACCTTCACCGTGCGCCTGCCGTTTACACCGCTGCCAGCCAAGAAGGCGGCCGCGGAAGGCAAAGCTGTCGATCTGACCGGCCTTTCCTGTCTGGTGCTGGGCGGCGCCGAGGGGCTGGGCGACGATCTGGCCGCCTATCTGCGGTATGGTGGTGCGGTAGTTGAACGCGTGGCAGACCTGACTGCAGCGCGTAAGCGGATTGATACGCTGCCACCTGGCCAGTGGCTGCTGGTCATTGACGCTGGGCGCGATACGCCACCGGTCGAAGAATTGCGCGCCGCTTACCACAGCCGCCACGGCCTGGAGCCACATTTCATAGTACTTGAGCATGGGCACCATCAGCCCGACACCGAACCCCGCTTTGTCGTCGTCAGGCGCGGGCGACGCCATCATGGACGCACCGAGACCGTGGATCTCGTTACCCTGGATGGCGATGTCATGCACCGTGACCTTTTTCTCAAGGCAGTGGCCATCGCTGCAGGTCGGGCACATGAGGAAGAAGAAACACTGCTTGTCAAGGCTGGGGTCATTGCACCGTCGCGCGAGAAGGCGTTGCAGGAGGGCAGGCTGCTGCTGGTTGCCGAAGATAATGAAATCAACCAGAAGGTGATCCGACAGCAACTTGCCCTGCTCGGATATGCCGCAGATGTCGCTGGCGATGGCCGCGAAGCGCTGAAACGCTGGGATAGCGGCAATTATGCATTGCTGCTTACTGATCTGCACATGCCGGAGATGGACGGTTATCAACTGACCACGGCTATTCGTGCTACCGAGCTCGGCAAATCCCATGCACCCATCATTGCGTTCACCGCCAACGCCCTCAAAGGCGAAGCCGAGCATTGCCTGGACATCGGCATGGACGACTATCTGAGCAAGCCGGTGCAGCTTGTCCACTTGAAAGCCATGCTGGAGAAGTGGCTGCCAGCCGCCAAATCCGGTACTGAGACAATTGCTGCGAGTAACGGAGCCGGCGTCTCTTCTGCCACGATGGTGGGGCCGGTGGATGTGCGCGTCCTTGAAGCGCTGGTAGGCGATGATCCGGCGGTGATCGGCGAATTCCTGCAGGATTTCCGCGCCAGTTCAGCCAAAATAGCGCTGGAATTAGGCACAGCCTATCAGGCAGGGCAGACTGCGGCGGTTGGTGCAGCGGCACACAAGCTCAAGTCATCGGCCCGTTCGGTCGGTGCGCTGGCATTGGGTGAGTTGTGCGCCCAGATGGAGCAGGCAGGGAAGGCGGAAGACACCGCGGCATTGGCGGCGTTATTGCCCCGGTTCGAAACAGAGTTGGCCGCGGTAGATAAATATATCGCTGCGTTGTAAGCGCGCCCAACCGATCGAACGCTAAGGCACCTGCTGGTCAATCACGATATTGATATTCTTGTCACCCGGTTTAACTTTCTGACTGAAACCTTGCAGGTCGCCGCTCTCAGGCATGGCTTTCCCGGATTTTGTGATTCTGGCGCTGATTATCAACTGAGGGACGTTAGAGATTTTCAAATCGGGTCGGGCGCCCATACCATCGGTCAGCAAGAAAGACGCTGGCAAATCCCGGACCTTCTTTACCGCTATCGCCCGTGGCATGGGCGGACCTTCTGTGGCGCGAGCAAAAATGAATAGCGTATCGTCAGGCGATGCTTTGCCGGCAAATGCAGGGCTAAGCGTGACGGTACCCGAAAGGGTGTTACCCGTTGTAACTGCATCTGCTCCCGCTCCAGCTACCACAAACTTGTCTGCGGCAGGTGGAGTATTCTGGCTGTTTGGTATTTGAGTCTGCATCCCGGCCATGGCACTGCCTTTGCCGGTAGCTAAGGATTTCGCTTCGGCTATGCTAGTCTTAACCGATTGAGCCAGTTTGGATTCCGGTGGAATTTGTACCAGCAGTTTTTCCCAGTAAACTGCTGCTTGTTTGAAATTATTTTGCTCAAATGCAGCCGTACCAGCCAGCGCCAGTGCTTTGGGATTTTCAGGGTCGAGACTTAACGCCTTATTAATCAGCTCAACAGGTTTGCCCAGCAGGCTTCCCTCGTTCGTCATTGCCACGATATCCGCATAATCGACCAGCAACTCCGGGCTTTCCGGGGACAAGGCGATCACTCTCTCGTAAGCAATCTTGGCCTCATTGAAACGCTGCATTATTGCGTAGGTACGCCCCAGCATAATCCAGCCTTCCAGATCATCCGGCTGATCCCTGAGTCGTGCGATAAGATTATCCAGCACCGATGAAAAATTTTGATGACCCGCTTCCGCCATCGGTGCCTGCTCAGGTGCCGGCTGTGGTGTTAATCCCTTGGTATTGCCGAGCCATAGATAAAGCGAGACTGCCAGAAGCGGCATTGCCAGCACCATCACCGCTATGGTCGCAACGTTGCTACGATTACCGCCAGCCATTACCATGCTTGTCATGGACTCTCCTTCAGGGACATCCTGTAACATCCGTTGCTGTAATTCCCGTTTGCTTTGCTCGTACTGCTCCTTGCTCAAGACGTCACTACGCAAGTCAGCCTCGAGTTCGGCTAACTGATCTCGATAAATGCTCACGTTAGCAGCCTCGCGTACTATCCCTGTCCGGCTGTTTCCTTTGCGTAACAAGGTAGGCAGGATGAACAGCAAGGCACCGATGGTCAGGATGCCGGCAACAACCCAGAATGACGTCATGCGTTGTTACCTTTATCTTCCTTCAGCAAGGCTTCGGCGTGCCGATGTTGCTCTTCCGTTAATGGCGGTTCTTCAATCTGCTTGCGGCGGCGTTTGAGATAAAAGAACAATATTCCCGCTCCTGTCAGGAGAAATGCGAAGGGTCCGCCCCACAATAAGTAGGTCGCAGGCTTGACAGGCGGTCGATAGAGTACGAAATCGCCGTAGCGCGCCACTAGAAAATCGATGATCTCCCGATCGCTTTTATTGGCTTGCATTTGCTCGCGAATTTCGCGCCGCAGATCATTGGCAAAGTCTGCGCGCGAACCTGCCAGCGACTCGTTCTGGCACACCAGGCAACGCAAATCCTCAGAGAGCGCAATCATGCGCTTCTCGATTACCGGATCCTCAGCCACTGGTGCCGCTTCCTTGGCCCAGCTTGAAGGTGACAACAGAACAAAAACGAGCAGTAGAATAAGTTGTTTTCCAGCGAAGGTATTGCGTAAACCCGAAATCTTCTGCGGATAGGAATTCTTCAGTAAAGCGAATGGAAGCGCCGGATTCATCCCTGCAATTCCTTAATCAGCGGCAGAATTTTTTTCTCCAGCGATTCAACGGTTACAGGGCCTATCTGCTTGTGCCGGATGACGCCGTTCTTGTCGATGACATAGGTTTCCGGAACACCGTAGACACCATAATCAATACCAATCCTGCCTTCTGGATCTACAACACTGACGGTATAAGGATCGCCATACTGGTTGAGCCATTGCAGAGCAAGGTCGCGCTTGTCTTTATAATTCAGGCCGTAGATCGGCACTATGCCAGATTTGGCCAGTTCTACCAGTAGCGGGTGTTCCTCACGGCAGGAAACACACCATGAGGCCCATACATTAAGCAGCCATACCTTGCCCAGATTATCCTGGGATGCGAGCATTTTCTCCGGCTCATGCAGTAACTGCGATTGGAAAACGGGGGCCGGTTTGCCGACTAATGGGGATGGAATCTCACGCGGTTTGAGGCCAAGACCGACAGCAAGAAACACCACCAGCACGATAAAGGCTGCCAGCGGCAACAGGAAACGCGTCATGCTTTCTTGCCTCCTGCGGCCAAGCCAGCATTGCTGGCAACCCTCTTGCCCTCAGCCACAACAGTAGTAGTTTCGACATGTTTACTATGCACCTTCAGACGATAGCGCCGGTCGGTCACTGCCAATATTCCGCCGAATGCCATTAGCAAGCAGCCAAACCAAATCCAGTCAACAAAAGGTTTGTGGTATACCCGCACCACCCAGGCGCCGTCTTCCAGTGGTTCACCCATCGCAACATAAAGATCGCGCAGAAAACCGGTATCGATCGCAGGTTCGGTCATCGCCATGCCTGAGGCGTTATAGGTACGTTTTTCCGGTTGCATCACACGAATTTTCTCGCCATTACGCAACACGTCGATATCGCCGCGCATTGCCTGATAATTGGGGCCAGATACCGCGCTTGCGCCGTTGAAACGGAAAGTGTAACCGCCCATTGTCACAGTGCTGCCGATTTCCATGCGCACATCTTTTTCGGTCTCATACCCATTCACCAGCGTTACGCCGATGATGAATACCGCTATTCCGAGGTGAGCCAAATGCATGCTGTAATAGCTGCGCGATTGTTTGGCGAGTTTTGTGAACAATCCGCCCTGACCGCTGTTATGCAGGCGCTGTCGTATGCTGACAAAGATGGTGGCAATAATCCAGAAAGCCAGCAGCAAGCCAAAGCTTACCAACGGCTTCCACTCTCCCATGACAAATGGCATCAGCAGCGCGGTCACCACGCTCACGCCAAAAGCCCAGCGCAAACGCAGCATCAGTTCCGGCAAGCTCGCCTGCTTCCAGCGAGCAAGAGGACCTAGCCCCATCAGGAAGATTGCCGGGGTCATCAGCGGTACAAATACTGCCTCGAAATAGGGGGGGCCGACCGATATTTTACCGAGATCGAGCGAATCCATAATCAAGGGATAGAGCGTGCCGAGCAAAACGCTGCCTGCAGCCACCATCAGCAACAAATTATTGGCAAGCAGCATTGATTCTCTGGATACCAGATCAAATTTTCCGCCCAGACCAACTTTTGGTGCCCGCCAAGCGAATAGCAGCAGGGAACTACCAATGACGATAACCAGAAATGCCAGAATGAATACGCCGCGCGTGGGATCAGTAGCGAAGGCATGAACCGATGTCAGCACCCCGGAGCGAACCAGGAAGGTGCCGAGTAGGCTTAAGGAAAATGCACAGATGGCAAGTAGTACAGTCCAGCTTTTAAAGCTTCCGCGTTTCTCGGTTACTGCCAGCGAATGAACTAGCGCAGTACCTACCAACCACGGTAGGAAAGATGCATTCTCGACCGGATCCCAGAACCACCAGCCACCCCAGCCAAGCTCATAATAAGCCCACCAGCTACCAAGCATGATACCGATGGTGAGAAATACCCATGCGACGGTAGTCCAGGGACGTGACCAGCGCGCCCAAGCTGCATCCATCTGCCCACTGATCAACGCAGCAATGGCAAAAGCAAAAGCTACAGAGAAACCGACGTAACCCATATAAAGCATGGGTGGATGAATTACCATGCCAGGATCTTGTAGCAAAGGATTCAGATCACTCCCTTCCAGCGCTGCAGGAAAAAGACGATCGAATGGATTGGATGTAACTAGCAGGAATAGAATAAAACCCACGCTAACTAGTCCCATCACACCGAGCACTCGTGCCACCATCTCATCCGGCAGATGACGACTGAATACACTTACCGCAACTGACCAAGCCGAAAGCATGAACACCCATAACAACAATGAACCTTCGTGTGAGCCCCAGGATGCGGCAATACGGTACTGTATCGGTAGCTCAGAATTGGAGTTTCTGGCAACATTCAACACTGAGAAATCATTGCTGACAAACGAATAAGCGAGACAGCCAAAGGCGATAGCAAGGAATACAAACTGTCCTTGTACTACGGGTCGAGCC
>JAYSQR010000076.1:0-53558 GCA_043721435.1 Nitrosospira sp.
CCACGCTGGTTTCAAAGAGGTAATAATCCACCAGTTCACCCGCGGCCAAATTGGTTCGACCGGACATCGACTGGATGATGGTCATGCTGACCGAGACGAGCGCGTTGTTCGGAACCGATCCCATAACCTGATTTGTTCCCCGAAAATCCTGATAGCTGAAAATGTTCTGCTCGAGAATCGGCCCGGCGAGCACCTCGGCCTGCGTCATGCCGTTCGTCATGCGTTTGAGCAATCGATCCGCGCTGTCGCGGTAATATCGCACGTAAAAACTGGCGTTGGTTCCCGGATAAACCTGCAGCGCGTTCCCCAGCGCCGTGCTCCCATTCGCCACGGCTGCAAAAGAACTTAAACTGCCGGCCCCAATGGTGGTACTGCTGGCGTAGGTGAGATCCGCCTGCAATCGATTGAGGACCCGGCGTGATTGCTCGCTGGCGTTCAGCTTCGCCTTGGTAATCTCAAACATCTTCAACCCAAACAGGTGCCCCCCCAGCATCCCGGCCACCAACATCAGGAAAACCGCCATCGCCGTCATCAACTCCGGCAGGCTGAACGCAGCACAGCTCGGGTGCCCGAACCGGGAAGGCTGGCTGTGAGTTCGTGGACTCATTGGTCAGGTGCCCGATATGTGAATACCGCGTTGGTGATCACCTTGCCCGGCAGCAGGCTCCAGGTGGTCTCCACAACGATCAACTTCACCGGCGGATTGGTGGATATCGATGAAATCACGACGCGATTGGTGCAAAAACGAGTCGTGATGCCAGCCACCACGGAATCCAGGGGAATGGCCGATCCCGGAAAATTTGTGGCCACCAACTCATCGACGGGAGGAATCGCCTGGGTATCCCACTTCGCCGAAACGATTTTTTCCAGTTGTTGTGCCGCCCGCGACTGCGCAGCCTGGGAGTATCCAGCCCATTCGGCCTGGCGGGTGGCAAAAGTATATCCGGCAACAATACCCGCCAGCCCAATCCCACAAACCGCCATCGAGACCACCACCTCAACCAAGGTGAAGGCACGAGTCGATTGCTGTTGCCGCGAAAGGTTCATATTGGCCTACGATTGAGACAAACTAACCCTACCAGCAAACCCTCTGCCATACCAACGGCTCGAACCGCAAAATGGGGCCATTTTAATGGATCCTGACTGAAGTTTGCCGCCTGCCGCTGAAACGCGGTCTGAACCCATCGCAATCGGGCTTGAATGGAAAAGACGGAAAAGGAACGGTCCCGATGCGCAAAGACCCATTCGAAACAAAAAAAGCCCATAAAATCACTGATTTTATGGACTTTTCTTGAAGGTGGTGGCTGAGGCCGGAATTGAACCGGCGACACAAGGATTTTCAGTCCTCTGCTCTACCGACTGAGCTACTTGGCCTTTTGTGAAGCTGTCGCATCCTCGCATACACAACAGGGCTGCCTATACGCCAGCCAATTGGGAGCGCGCAATTCTAACACAGCGCTAAATTCATTGGAACATGTGGAAGGAAGCTCCAATTGCCTCAAAGAGAGTTAAGCGGATGGCCTTGCTGTGATACTACAATGGTAGAATTTCACCCACTGAAGATTGATTAAGCCGCTGGTTAAAACAGATATCATTCATCGCTTTTGTTAGGAAACCCATGCAAACATTGATTCCCGTCGTTCTCTCCGGTGGTTCTGGTACCCGCTTGTGGCCACTCTCGCGCGAGAAGTATCCCAAACAGTTGTTGCCGCTGATCGGTGAAGATTCTCTGTTGCAGGCCACCATCCGCCGTATCGAGGGACTCGCAGACGTCCGGCTTGGAGCGCCGATGGTGGCTTGCAATGAAGAGTACCGCTTCGTGATCGCCGAACAACTGCGATTGATGAACATAGCGGGCACGATCCTGCTCGAGCCGGTCGGGCGCAATACGGCGCCAGCGCTCACTCTGGCTGCGCTGGCAGCGATGCGCGAGGGAGGCGACCCGATCCTGCTGGTGATGCCAGCGGATCATGTAATCCTGGATACTGCGGCTTTTCAAACAGTGGTGCGCAAGGGGATGGCGCTGGCGACAGAGGGTGCGGTCGTTACTTTCGGCATCACGCCGGATTCGCCGGAAACGGGCTTCGGCTATATTCAATGTGGCGCGGAGCTCAGGGAAGGTGGGGCCTACGGTATCGCACGTTTTGTGGAAAAACCGGATCTCGCTACAGCACAAGCTTATCTGGATGACGGCGGTTACCTATGGAACAGCGGCCTGTTCATGCTGCGCGCTTCGGTGTGGCTGGCGGCCATTGCCATCTGCCGCAAGGATATCCTGGTAGCTTGCCGCGCAGCCTGGGATCAGGGCTCGGTCGATGGCGAGTTTCTGCGCGTAAACAAAGAGGCGTTTGCGCAGTGCCCGAGCGATTCGATCGACTACGCAGTGATGGAGCGCATTGCCGCCGGTGACAACGCGCTGCCGCTTGGAGCAGTGATTCCGCTCGCAGCGGGCTGGTCTGATGTTGGCGCATGGGATTCCCTGTGGCAGGTATTACCCAAAGACGCTGAGGGTAATGTGTCACAGGGTGATGTATTGTTGCACGACTGCCGCAACACGCTGGTCATGTCGGGAGGCCGCCTGGTGGCTTGCGTGGGAGTAGAAGATGTGGTGGTGGTTGAAACGCCAGATGCCATCCTGGTCGTTCACAAGAACAAGACACAGGATGTGAAAAAAATTGTCGACAGCCTCAAGCGCGAAGGCAGGCCGGAAGGACAGTTGCATCGCAAGGTGTTCCGCCCGTGGGGCTGGTACGACGGCGTGGACGCGGGCGAACGCTTCCAGGTAAAGCGCATTGTCGTCAAGCCGGGGGCTGCACTATCACTGCAAATGCATCACCATCGGGCGGAACACTGGATTGTAGTGCGCGGCACGGCGCAAGTGACACGTGGTGACACGAGCTATCTGGTATCCGAAAACGAATCCACCTTCATCCCGCTCGGCACCCGTCACCGCCTGGAAAACCCTGGCTGTGTACCGCTCGAAATGATAGAAGTGCAATCGGGTTCGTATCTGGGCGAAGATGATATCGTGCGTTTTGAGGATGTGTATGGGCGCTGAAAGAATGAACCTCTGATCAGACGCTGCATCCATCCGCATCACAAGCAGTATTTGCGGCACTTTCCTGCGTTGCTGCCGCATCCTCTGCCGCACCACCAATCTCTTCAGAAAGCAGCGCACCAATAGAAAATCCAAGCATAAGGTCGTTCACGTGGCCAAACTTATGCAAGCGCACACGGCCAGCTTTATCGATCAGAATCAGCGTCGGGGTTCCCTGCATCTGGTACGCGCCCATGGTCAGTGGCAGACCCTGGCGCTGCTCACCTTCGTACTTGTCGATGCCGATCGGAAAGCGCAATCGGTATTCGTAAGCGAATACCTCCAGCGCATCAGGCCCCATCACCTCATGATGTTCAAACACGGTATGCAGACCGATTACCGCGATCCGCTTCGGGTCAAATTCCTCGTAAATCCGCTGCGCCTGCGGAATACCGACTTGTACGCAGCCTGGACAGAGCATTTGAAAGGCATGCAACACCACCACCTTGCCGCGGAGCGCGGCAAGCGTGAGCGGCTGCGGTGTATTCAGCCAATCCGATATTTGCAACTCCGGGGCCAAACTTGCGTAATCATGCGTCATTGCTTTTGTCATCCCGGATCCGATATGAACGCAACGACAAGCAAGGGCCGCACTCTGCGGTGCCGCTATCCCGACTTGCCGTTGCCAATTGATTTATTTTTTAGGGCTGACTGCGCGTAATGGTGCCCAATACTGGGTGAAGACCATATCCTGCGCAGCGTTGGTCTTGTGGCAAGCCACACAGCTTTCATCAGCTGCCGCATTCTGTGCCTTGTCGTCGCCAAAAACAAAATAACCCCAGTTGTTTGATTTGGCGAAACGCTTGCTGTCCTTGACCGAAACCGCCACGGGGCCGACATAATCACCCGCAAAATATCCGCTGCCGCTGGCTGCCGACTTAGATCCCACGCTGACCAGCTCTTTGGCAATCATGGCGCCTTCGCGAAACTCGCCTGTTTTTTTCCAGTGAGACCAGCTTGCGTGATCAATATAGACATAATGAAACTCGGGAAATGCCGGCGTACCGTTGTTCATGTCTTTCGGGGTCACCGATGCGCCAATGGAGATCCATTCCTTGATGTTTGCTGGCCGGGTCAGTTCTCCCGCCTGATTGAATTTGGCGTGGGCTTTGTGATGCCCATGTTCCGACGCACTGACTGGTGTGACCTGAGTAATTAACATGCCGGACAGCAGTAACGGGGCAATGCCGCCAAGCAGTGTTTTCCGGAAAAATCGATGCTGTAGCATAATTAACTCCTTTAAATGATTGAGAAAACATGCGGGAAACTACTTGGTCTCCAGTATGAATGGTAGACAGGCTCATCTTATTCGTCAAGGGTGGTTTCCTATCGTGGCGACTGGATACCCTTGCTCGAGACCGTCACATATGATGCCGGGTTTTCATTCAGGAATGGCAGTGGCTACTCCCCTACCCTTCCCGTCTTTTAACGGGTAGACTCTGCCCGTGCCTACCATTCCAGCAAAATTTTCTTCCAGTCTTCTACACCGGAGATGATCACGAAACCAACCGATCTCCCGCCTGATTTTTCTTCTGCTTCCCTGCTCGCCGAAGCCAACCGCTGCGTTGCCTGCGGCCTGTGTCTGCCACATTGCCCAACTTACCGCATAACCCTGTCGGAAGCCGATTCGCCGCGTGGGCGTATCGCCCTGATCAGTGGCGTTGCCAGCGGCCGTATCCCGATGAATGCGCGCTTTGCCCTGCACATCGATCGCTGCCTCACCTGCCGCGCCTGTGAGGCCGTCTGCCCCAACCATGTGGCTTACGGGCAGTTAGTTGACGGAGCTCGCGCCGTCATGACACAGTCATCATCCGCCCGGGACGGGCAGGACGCTGGAATACAAAAATCTGCATTGCGGGCCCTGGCGGAAAAGGGATTTATCGTCAAACCTGCACGGCTCGATGCGTTGCGCCCACTCTTGCGCCTTTACCAGAGCAGCGGCCTGCAGACTTGGGTGCGCAAATCGAGGATGCTGGGAAAAACAAAACTTGCCGTGCTGGAAGCACAGTTGCCGCCTATCGGCACACCCTGTTCAGCCTCCAACAAAACAGCCACATCATGGCAAGCGATTTATCCCGCAAGCGGCAATGCGCGTGGCGAAGTCGGCCTGTTCCTCGGTTGTGTGGCGCGACTGGCGGATGTCGTAACGTTGAATGCAGCCATATTTGTGCTCAACCGCCTGGGCTATACGGTACATGTGCCGCCCGCACAAACCTGCTGCGGCGCACTGCACCGGCATGGCGGCGCTATGCAAACATCCATACAACTGACGCAAGCAAACATGGCAGCTTTCGCAGGGTTGAACCTGCACGCGATCATCAGCACGGCATCGGGCTGCGGCGCACAGCTTGCGGAAGCCCCCCTTGATTTCTCCGCCAAGGTCGTCGACATCAGCGTCTTTCTGGAGATGGCCGAAGGATGGAATGAAGTGGCGATCTCACCGCTGCCATACAAAATCATAGTGCATGAGCCCTGCAGCCTGCGTAACGTACTGCGCGGCGCAGCTCATCCTTATGCGTTGCTGGCGCGCATTCCCGGCGCGTGCATTGCCCCGCTCGCCGGCAATGATCAGTGCTGCGGTGCAGCCGGAACATATTTTCTCGATCAGCCGAAGATGGCAAAGGCGCTGCTGGATGATAAAATGATTGCAGTGAACGAGAGCGGGGGGCGCTATCTCGCTACTGCCAACGTCGGCTGTGCACTGTATCTGGCCAGCGCATTGCGGCAGGCGGGGTCAAAAATTGAGGTGCTGCATCCGGTAGCGCTGCTGGCACGGCAAATGGGTATGCCGACTTAGTTCTACCATTCATTCAGGAAATTTGCATGCCGAATATTGACAGATTCATCATTGGTTTTGACAACGCGCTGCGCACGCTGCTGACACCTGCGCAAACTCTACGGCCGGTTCCCGGAACCGGGTTGCCGGAAGTCGAGTTGACCGACGCGGAAAAAAATGAAACCACCGCGCTGATGCGCGTCAATCATGTCGGTGAGATCTGTGCGCAGGCGCTATATCAGGGGCAAGCGCTCACTGCGCGAGATACCGAGGTACAGCAAGCCTTAACCCATGCAGCGCGTGAAGAAACGGAGCATCTTGCCTGGACCGAACGGCGTATTGCGGAGCTGGGCGGGCGCAAGAGTCTGCTGAATCCGTTGTGGTACGGAGGATCATTCGCCATCGGCGCATTCGCGGGCATGCTTGGCGACAAATGGAACCTGGGATTTCTTGCGGAAACCGAGCGTCAAGTGGAGGTCCATCTGGCCGGGCATTTACAGCGCTTACCGCAACATGACGGGAAAAGCCGGGCCATCGTCGCGCAGATGCAAGTCGACGAAGCAGGCCATGCCACTACGGCCATGTCTTATGGCGGCGCAGAACTGCCGACGCCGGTAAAGCTGGCAATGCAACTGGGATCGAAAGTGATGACGCGGACAGCGTATTGGGTCTGACACCAAGCTTCAACTGAAAAATTCTACTCCTCCACGATCTCAAAATCGTGTGTCATCTCTGCCGTTTTTCCCAGCATGATTGAGGCCGAACAGTATTTTTCTGCGGATAGACTGATCGCCCGCTCAATTTGCTGCGGCTGCAGGTTTTTCCCGGTCAGGATGAAATGGAAGTGAATATGGGTGAACACCTTGGGCTCTTCCGTTGCCCGTTGCGCTTCAATTTCCACCACGCAATCGCTGACTTTCTGACGGCTCTTTTTCAGGATCAGCATCACGTCGAAAGCGGCGCAGCCGCCAGTTCCCATTAACAGCATTTCCATCGGGCGCGGCCCCAGATTCTTGCCGCCTGCCTCCGGCGGGCCGTCCATCAGCACTGCATGGCCGCTGCCGGATTCAGCCAGGAAACTCATTCCATCCTTCCACTTGATACGCGCTTTCATGTCTATCCTTTTTGAATATTTTCGGGTGCCATTCTAACGACTTCAAGTTTGCTCAGGCGCTGGAAACAGCCGATACCACAGCATCCCTATCATTTCATGCATGAATAATCCGCTGTGCTGTAGCGCACCGGCGGTGGGGATAAACGCCAGCGCATCCGTCCGGTAACGGGTAGTAAATGCAGTGGCGGCAGGGGTAACCTTGAACCCCGCCTGCGCGAACTCTTGGGCTGCCCTTGGCATATGCCAGGCATGGGTAACCAGCATGATGTGCGTGATTCCGTCTTTCTTCAGCATGGCAAAACTCTCGTAAGCATTTTCACGCGTGTTGTTTGAGGCTTCCTCGACCCACCTGACCGGGACCCGGAAATCCTTTTCCAGCGCCGCTTTCATCTGCGCTGCTTCGGAAGAAACATCGCCGAGCGGGGCACCGCCGGTCGCCAGTATCGGCCTGCCCGTAAGCCGATGCAAGCGGGCGGCATAACGAATGCGTTCCAGGCTGTAACGGCTTACCGTATCGCCGCCATATTCGGCCGCATTGAAATAAGTGCCGCCACCCAGCACCACGATGGCCTGCGCCCCGCTGTCGGCAAAACCAGGAACAAACGGTGTTTCCAGCTTCTGCAGCATAGTCCCGGCAACAAAAGGAGTAGACAGCAGATAAAGCAGAATCAATGCGCTAACGACCAGGAACTTGCCCAGCCTCGGGTGGCGCCTGAGCAATGACACCCCCAACATACCCAGCAAAATAAGGTTTAATGGCGGTAGCAGAAAAGCGCTTAGCAGATTGGTCGCAAACCAGCCCATGATCTTAACTCAGTCTCCCGTGATCCAGATTCGAAGGCTCCTGGCGCAAAATAAAAAGCCGACGCATAACTGCGTCGGCTTTTTCTGTACGATAAACCCAGTTTACTTGAGCGACAAAATCCACTGTGCCAAGATCTTGGCATTCGCCTCGCTGACGCCCGCATTCGGTGGCATCGGGATCGGTCCCCACACACCGTTGCTGCCTTTGACTATCTTCTCCGTCAACTTGGCTGCGGCACCGGCATCACCCTTGTACTTGGCGGCGATATCCTTGAGACCGGGTCCGACCATTTTCTTGTCGAGCATGTGGCAGTTCATGCAGCCGCTGCCTTGGGCCAGTTCCTGACTCGCTTGCGCGGTGCCTACCATCAACAGGGCTGATGCTGCAATCATTCCCATCCAGACAGTTTTCATTTTTGCTCCTTTTATCCATTAAAGTTATAGAGGAAACTTTATTCTACCTTGAACTTCGCAGACGCGCAGCAATTCCTGCAAGTCAGAAATTTCCGGTAAACACCTAACGCCTTGACAGACCCAGGCGTTGACAGCCTTATCTGGCGGCATGTGTTTATTCAGACTCAGCGGCAAGCCGACAAGTTCCGCTGGCAAGGCAAGCACCAAAGTATAGGGTGAGATGGGTAGCAGCGCATCTCGCCACTCTGCAAGATCTGCTGCCTCCCCGCGGAGTATAACGGTTTGGGGCGGAGTAAGCGTTTCCTCCAGCACTGTCAGCAGGCTGCAACAGGAACTGGGGTGACGCGACCATGTGGGATAGAACAAGCTCAGGGTGCGTTCCGCCGTTTGTAAGTAGCGCAACTCGCCGAGCAGGTGGCCAAGGCGTTGCAGACTGTAGGCCGCCACCCCGTTGCCCGAAGGCGTGGCGTTGTCATGCCCGGGCTTGGGGCGATGGATGAGTTCTTCATGCTCGTGGCTGGTGAAGAAAAATCCTCCTGCCTGTTTGTCCTCGAACTGTTCCAGCAGCACCTCGGCCAGCGCTTTGGCAAAATCCAGATCGGCCTGGCGGAACTCTGCCTGCATCAGTTCCAACAGACCATCCAACAAAAATGCATAATCGTCGAGATAGGCGTTGAGATGCGCCTTGCCATCCTTGCAGGTCGCCAGCAGGCGCCCGCCTTTCCACAGCGCGGAACGAATAAAATCCACTGCCAGGACGGCTGAATGCACCCACTCACTGCGCCCGAAAACACTGCCTGCGCGCGCCATGCCTTTGATCATCAACCCATTCCAGCTGGTGAGAATTTTTTCATCGCGCCCCGGACGCACGCGCAGTTCACGCTCGCTGAACAGTTTTGTGCGTGCGGTTGTCAGTCTTTGTTGCGCTTCCTCCTGGCTAATGCCAATGGCTTGGGCCACTTCCGCCAGCGGTTGTGCAATTTCCAGATTCCAGTGCTGATGTTCGAAGTTGGGGGGGCGTATGAGGCCGTAATAGGGTGCAACCACGGCATATTCTTCCGGCGATAGTACTCTCTCCAACTGATCGCGATCCCAGACGTAGAATCTGCCTTCTTCGTGCTCCGAGTCAGCGTCAATTGTCGAGTAATAGCCCCCCGTCGGCGACTGCATTTCGCGTATCACCCACCCGGCAGTTTCGTCCACAATTTGCTTGAACAGAGAATCACCCGTTGCCAACCAGGCATCGGCGTAGAGCCGCAGCAGCGGCCCATTGTCATACAGCATTTTTTCAAAATGCGGAATGCTCCAGTGCTGATCGGTGCTGTAACGGCAAAAACCGCCACCCAGTTGATCGTAGATACCCCCTCTTGCCATCTTTTTTAGGGAGTAAGAAGCAATTCGCAGAACTTCACTATCTTTATTGACTGAGTAATCGCGTAAACAGAATTCGAGCTCGGTGGGATGCAGAAATTTCGGCGCTCCGCCAAAACCACCGTACACAGCATCAAATCTGTCTTTTAACTCCGCCAATGCATTGGCCAGCGGCTGCTCCGAGAATACGGGCGCCTCTGGATTTTTTGACGGCAGCGTACTCGCCAGCGATTCCAGCAGCGCGCTATTCTGCTGTTCAATTTCCGCGCCACGCGCATGATAAGCCTCGGCGACGCGCGGTAATAAATCGAGGAAACCCGGCATACCGTGACGCGGCAACTTGGGGAAATAAGTGCCGCCGAAGAATGGCTTCTGCTCGGGCGTCAGGAACATGGTCAACGGCCAGCCGCCGTTGCGCTGGGTCAGTATGTAGAGGGCAGTCTGATAAATCTGGTCAAGATCGGGACGTTCTTCGCGATCCACCTTGATGTTGATGAAGTGCCGGTTCATCGCCGCAGCAACCTCCGCATCCTCAAACGATTCGTGTGCCATGACATGGCACCAGTGACAGGCGGAATAGCCGATGGAAAGCAATATGGGTTTATTCTGTGTGCGCGCCAGCGTTAACGCTTCTTCGCCCCAAGGATGCCAATCCACCGGGTTATCTGCGTGCTGCAGAAGATACGGGCTGGTTTCGCCCGCAAGATAATTGGGCATGCTTGACAACCTTCCCGGCTAAGACCCGTCGGTTATTGCGCCGCGACTGGCGGTGGAGACCAGTTTCGCATATTTCGCCAGAACTCCGCGCGTATAGCGCGGCGCAGGTGGCTGCCATCCAGCGCGGCGGCGGGCAAGCTCTTCCTCCGCGACATTGAGTTGCAACAGCCGCTGTTCCGCGTCTATGGTAATGAAATCCCCTTCATGCACCAGTGCAATGGTTCCGCCGACAAATGCCTCCGGCGCAACGTGGCCAACCACCATGCCGTAGGTGCCGCCGGAGAAACGCCCATCGGTGATGAGCCCTACAGAATCTCCCAGTCCCTCGCCGATAAGGGCGGAAGTGGGCGAAAGCATTTCGCGCATGCCGGGTCCTCCTTTGGGGCCCTCGTAGCGTATCACCACCACATCGCCAGGCTGGATTCTGCGTGCAAGTATCGCCGCCATGCAAGTTTCTTCCGATTCGAATACCCGTGCCGGACCGGTAATTTTCGGGTTTTTCACCCCGCTTATTTTAGCCACGCAACCTTCAGTGGAAAGATTGCCCTTGAGGATGGCAAGATGGCCCTGTGCGTACATCGGGTTTTCCCATTGCCGGATCACATCCTGATCTTTGCGCGGCGTTGCGGGAATATCCCGCAATATTTTCGCGACAGTCTGGCCGCTGATAGTCAAGCAATCGCCGTGCAGCAAACCATGCTCGAGCAGCATTTTCATCACCTGCGGAACGCCTCCCGCCTGGTGCAGATCGGTGGCAACATAACGTCCGGATGGTTTCAGATTGCACAGTACCGGCACCTTGCCGCGCATGCGTTCAAAATCGTCGATGCTGAGTTCCACTTCGGCCGCATGGGCAATTGCAAGGAAGTGCAGCACTGCGTTGGTTGAGCCACCCACTGCCATGATTACGGCGATTGCGTTCTCGATGGATTTTCTGGTGATGATGTCGCGCGGGCGGATCTGCTGCTTGATTGCGTCAACCAGCACTTCGGCAGAACGGGCAGCGCTCACCCGCTTCTCGTCATCCTCCGCCGCCATCGTCGAAGAGTAGGGCAGACTCATGCCCATCGCTTCAAATGCCGACGACATGGTGTTGGCAGTAAACATGCCGCCGCAGGAACCCGCGCCGGGACAGGCGTGGCGCTCCACTTCCAGCAGCTCCTGTTCGTCTATCTTGTGCGCAGCATATTGTCCAACCGCTTCGAAAGAACTGACTATGGTCAAATCCTGCCCTTTGTAGTGCCCGGGCTTGATGGTGCCACCGTAAACAAAAATAGCCGGAACATTCATCCGCGCCATCGCGATCATCGCGCCCGGCATGTTCTTGTCGCAGCCGCCTATCGCGATCACCCCATCCATGCTTCCACCCTGTACCGCGGTCTCAATCGAATCCGCGATCACCTCGCGCGACACCAGCGAATACTTCATGCCTTCAGTGCCCATGGAAATGCCATCGGACACGGTGATGGTGCCAAACATCTGCGGCATCGCCCCGGCTTGCTTCAATGCACTCTCGGCATTTATGGCCAGCTCATTCAATCCCATATTGCAAGGCGTGATGGTGGAAAAACCGTTGGCGACACCGACAATGGGCTTGTCGAAATCCTTGTCGCTGAAGCCCACCGCCCGCAGCATGGCACGGCTGGGAGAACGCTGCGCACCTTGGGTGATAGCCTGGCTGCATTTGTTGTATGGCATGATTACTCCTGGGAAACGTTAGAAATCCATGGTCGCAGAGGCATTCCCGCTAATGCTCATAACATTGTGGTGAACGCGCTTGCCGTATAATTCCGATTTTACCGCAAAAGAAGTTGATACCGATGTTCGTTCACCCGCAGTTCGACCCTGTCGCCATCTATCTTGGACCCCTTGCCATTCGCTGGTACGGACTCATGTACCTGCTGGGATTCGCATTGTTCATTCTATTGGGACGCTATTGCATCAGGCGCCGCCCACAAGCGGCATTCACCAACACCATGCTGGATGACATGCTGTTTTATGGCGTACTGGGGGTGATAGTGGGTGGCCGTCTGGGCTATGTGCTGTTTTATCATTTTGGCTATTATTTGCAGCGGCCACTGGAAATTTTTGCGGTGTGGCAAGGCGGCATGGCGTTTCACGGTGGCTTCCTCGGTGTGATAACAGCGATGGCGCTGTTGGCACGCAAATACAAATTACGCTGGCTGGCCATGACGGATTTTATTGCGCCGCTGGTGCCGCTAGGACTGGGTGCCGGCCGTATTGGCAACTTCATCAATGCCGAACTGTGGGGGCGCCCCACTGACGTGGCCTGGGGCATGATCTTCCCCCATGTGGATGCACTGCCGCGTCACCCTTCCCAACTCTATGAATTCGCGCTGGAAGGTCTGGCATTGTTTGCTTTGTTGTGGATTTATTCATCCAAACCAAGGCCAGTGGGGGCTGTCTCGGGCATGTTCCTGCTCGGCTATGGCGTATTCCGTTCGCTTGCCGAATTTTTCCGCGAACCAGGAGATGGTTTCATGGGCGTGCTGACGCTGGGTATCAGCATGGGTCAGTGGTTGTCGCTACCAATGATCGCAGCGGGTATCGGGATGCTGGTCTGGGCCAATCGTGAGCCGGATAAACCAGTCAAACCAGGCAAACGGGATCGCAAATAGGGGCATCCTCATGTCCTTGCGTCACACTTACACCCTTATCGCCCCGCTTTACGATCCCCTGCTCGCGGCGGCATCCAAGAGTGTACGCGCCGCAAGTCTGCAGCAATTGCCACAGCAAGGCAGTCTCAATATTTTCATCAACGGCATCGGTACCGGGCTGGACCTGCCCCACCTTCCACCATGTCATCGTTATACCGGCCTGGATCTTACCGCTGCCATGCTCAAGCGCGCAAAACCCCGCAGCGGAGGTCTTTGCCTTAGTCTCGTCCATGGCAACAGCATGGCCCTGCCGTTTGCCAGCGAGTACTTCGACTATGCGGTGCTGCACTTGATTCTTGCGGTAGTGCCCGACCCGCTCGCCTGTTTGCGGGAAACTGCTCGTGTGCTGAAACCCGGTGGAAGGGTGCTGATACTCGACAAATTTCTCAAGCCGGGCGAAACCGCCTGGATCAGGCGGACATTGAATCTGCTGGCGCAGCATACCGTTACACGGCTGGATGTGGTGTTTGAGGAAGTGCTAGCAAGCGTTCCCGGATTGAAGCTGGAAGCGGATATGCCAGTGCTGGCAGGGGGATGGTTTCGCAGCATTCGCTTGGTTAAGGACTGAACCAGAATGCAGAATTCGGACAGTGGAAGCACAAGGATGTTAAGTTGTTGGAAACATTTCCTAGAAATCACGACTCGATAAATATCTATGCTAGCAAAACTCGGCGAACAGGATTAACATGAAGATTAGTTCAACCCTATAGAACTGTAGTGAGGTGGTTATGTCTACCAAAATTCCGCAAGCATCGCGCGACTACGACAATACGCGGGTTATTGAGCGCCCTGATGGTTTTTACTGGCATTATGAGAATGCCAGCGAAAAGGTGTTCGGTCCCTTTTCTACCCTGCTTGAAGCGATTCAAGACATGGAGTACACTGCTGAATCAGATTATGAACCGGGAGAGACCCTGGAACAGGCGGAGGATGAGATCGGCATGTCCGGCTGGATTGATCGTGAAACGGGGGAGCCGGGCGAAGAATCGTTTCGTCTTGAAAACTGATTAATTAGACAGCTACTGATCTGGTACGGCTTATTCGATATGCGGTGTACTTTCTACTTTCCCGGAGGGTTCTGGAAATAGACCCGCAGCCAAAGACTACCGGCAATACCTGCAATAGCAATATCCGGAAGATTCTGAAAATGAACTCTGGTCGACTGCTGATCAAAACCCCCACGACCGACGCAACGCTTTAAAACCACAGTTCATCCCCAAGTACCACGCCCTGCCTGCAGTTCAGCTATTCGTTCTGACCCTGCGGGAGCCCGGAATATGAGCTGTCTCATCTGTTTCTTTAGCTGGAGGTTTCCATGAGCTACCGTGAAGAGAAAGATACCATGGGTATGGTGCAAGTACCTGCCGCCGCGTTGTGGGGTGCACAGACACAACGGTCCCTACAGAACTTCAGGATCTCCAGCGAGCGCATGCCGTTCGCATTGCTGCACGCACTTGCTCTGGTAAAACGTGCGGCTGCGAGTGTAAACCGTGATTTGCATCTGCTTGATGCGGCTAATGCCACTGCCATCATCCATGCCGCCGATGAAGTAATCGAAGGCTGCCACGAAGCCGAGTTCCCGCTGGTAGTATGGCAGACCGGCTCCGGCACCCAAACCAACATGAACATGAACGAGGTGTTGGCAAACCGCGCCTCCGAGTTGCTTGGCGGTGGGCGCGGCGAAGAGCGCAAAATCCACCCCAACGATGATGTGAACATGGGGCAGTCATCCAACGACGTGTTTCCATCAGCAATGCATGTGGCGGCGGTACATGCTGTCCACCATCAATTAAAGCCCGCGCTTCGTGCGTTGCGCCAGACTCTCGCCGCCAAAGCCGAACAGTTTGCCGATATTGTCAAGACCGGGCGCACCCACCTGCAGGATGCAACCCCACTGACTTTGGGGCAGGAATTTTCAGGTTATGTTTCGCAACTGGATCATGGTCTGGCGCATGTGGATGCGGCGCTCCCGCATCTGTGCGAACTGGCGCTGGGCGGTACCGCCGTGGGCACCGGCCTGAATACCCATGCGGAATTCGCCGAACGTACGGCAGCAGAATTGGCAAGATTGACCGGCCTGCCATTCGTCACCGCACCCAATAAATTCGAGGCGCTGGCTGCAAACGATGCGCTGGTTCATGCACATGGCACACTGAAGACACTGGCAGCATCCTTGATGAAAATTGCCAATGATATCCGCTGGCTGGCTTGCGGACCTCGCTGCGGCATCGGCGAGTTGAGAATTCCGGCAAACGAGCCGGGCAGCTCCATCATGCCAGGCAAGGTCAACCCGACCCAGTCGGAAGCCATGATCATGCTTTGCTGCCAGGTAATGGGCAACGATGTGGCGGTCAACATGGGTGGAGCACTAGGCAATTTCGAACTCAATGTGATGAAACCGCTCATCATCCACAATTTCCTGCAAAGCGTGCGCCTGCTTTCGGATGGCGCAATCAGTTTCAACGATAATTGCGCAGCAGGCATCACCGCCGATGTCGAGCATATTGATGATTTGATGCGTAACTCGCTGATGCTGGTGACAGCGCTCAATCCCCATATCGGCTATGACAAAGCAGCGGAAATTGCCAAGACAGCGTACTGCGAAGGTATCACGCTAAGGGAAGCGGCGCTTGCATCCGGCCATGTCACAGCGGAGCAGTTCGAAATGTGGGTAAAACCAGAAGATATGGTGGGAAACAAATAAGACAAGGTTACAATCCGCCGCTTCTGAACCTCTCCAGCGCTTTCATCAGCTCTGCCCGGATTCCCGGCTCCCACACCGAATGACCCGCATCATTGACGATCACGTAGCGCGCTTGCGGCCACGCCCGGTGCAGATCATCGGCGCTGATAATGGGGCAGACCGCGTCATAACGGCCTTGCACAATGACGGCGGGAATCGACCGAAGCTTATCTATGTTATCCAGCAGCGAATTTTCCGGCAGAAATATATCGTGGCTGAAGTAGTGCGCCTCCATGCGAGCTAGTCCCAGCGCAACGGTATCGCCAGAAAAGTAGCCGACCGTTTCAGGACTGGGCAACAATGTCGAACACGAACCCTCGTAGATGCTCCAGGCGCGGGCTGCGGGCATGTGCACTGCGGGGTTCGGATGCATCAGGCGCTGCCGATAGGCGGTGAGGATATCGCTGCGTTCTGCTGATGACAGCGGTGCGACAAAAGCATGCCAGGCTTCGGGAAAAAGATTTCTCAGGCCGTAGAGAAACCAGTCAATCTCACTTTTGCGGCAAAGAAAAATTCCGCGCAGGATGAAACCCAGACAGCGTTGCGGATGGGCTTCGCCATAAGCCAGCGCCAGCGTACTGCCCCATGAACCGCCAAATATCAGCCATTCGGCAATACCGAGATGCTGCCGCAAAGTTTCGATATCGCTGATGAGATGCAGCGTGGTGTTGTCACGCGTTTCTCCTAATGGAGTGGAGCGGCCCGCACCGCGCTGATCGAATATCACGATGCGGTAATAAGCCGGATTGAAAAACTGGCGATGGGCAGGTGACGACCCGGCGCCCGGTCCACCATGAAGAAACACTACTGGCACGCCATCAGCGTTGCCCGACTGCTCCCAGTACATCGTGTGCAGGTCATCCAGCGGTAACAGGCCGCTGGCATAAGGCTCGATTGCCGGGAATAATTCAGTACGCAGATTATCGTTCATGACTGCCTGGGGCCCTTATACACTTGCAGTTTACCCGTTGCCGGAACGACGAAAAGGATGGCAAACAGGCTCGAGTTCGTACTTTGTGTACACATTGATTCTGGTATATTGCACGCTATACATTAGCATAACGAGGATGAACTCATGCCCCACACGCTGAAAGAACAGGAGATTTCCATGTTACGCACCGAGATTGAGATGCTGATGAAAGAACGTCAGAGTCTGCTCAAGACTACCGGTGCAGCAGCCGTGTTTATCGCCAATCTGGACAGTGGCACTCTGCCAGAGGACGCTTATGAAGCGGCGGAGATGCTGTCCAACTGTTTGAATGACCTGTCCGAAGACACCTTGCGCGATGCGCTGGACAAGGTGAGGGCAGAGTTGACCGTCAGTGAATGAGTTTAGCGCTGCCAGCACCGCCTAGAGTCGGTCTTGTTCTGACCGGGGGCGGTGCGCGAGCCGCTTATCAGGTTGGAGTATTGCAGGCAATCGCCGCGATGCTGCCGGAGGGTACCCGCAATCCGTTCCCCATCATTTGCGGCACTTCCGCCGGCGCCATCAATGCTGCCGGCCTTGCAGTCTCGGCCAGGAACTTTCATGAAGGAGTGAGGCACCTAGCGTCAGTGTGGGAGAATTCCCATGTCGACCAGGTTTATCGCTCCGACCCCATCGGCGTATTTGGCAACAGCGCACGCTGGCTGGCTTCACTGCTGTTTAGTGGATTAGGCAAGCATAGCGCAGTTTCCATGCTGGACAATTCACCGTTTGCTCAACTGCTGGAGCGTAGCATGCCGCTGCGCGCGATCCAGAAGAATATTCAGGCTGGCGCCTTGCATGCCTTGGGCATTACCGCATGGGGCTATACCTCCGGACAATCGGTCACGTTCTACCAAGGTGCAGAGAGCATAGTTCCCTGGAAACGAGCGCGCCGTGTCGGTATTGCCTCGCATATTGGTGTCGAGCACCTGCTGGCGTCTTCCGCCATCCCGTTTCTTTTCCCGGCAATAAAACTACACCGTGAATATTTTGGTGACGGCTCCATGCGCCAGCTCGCGCCCATTAGCTCGGCACTGCATCTGGGCGCAGACCGGGTACTGGTGATAGGCGTACGCAAAGCAGATGAGGCGCCGCCCGATCGTGTAAAAGTGGAAAACTATCCACCGCCGGCACAGATTGCGGGCCACGTCATGAGCAGTATTTTTCTCGACAGCCTTGACGTGGATCTGGAACGGCTGCAACGTATCAACAAGACCATCCAGCTGATCCCGAAAGAACATCTGGAGAGTAGTAACATTCCGCTACGCCGGGTGGAGTCGATGGTGATTTTCCCCAGTGTGGAAATCAACAGGATCGCAGAACAGCATGCCCATACTCTGCCGCGCACCATACGTCTTTTTTACCGTGCGATTGGCGCAATGGGTCGCGACGGTTCCGCACTATTAAGCTATGTCCTGTTTGAGGAGTCCTTCTGCCGGGCGCTGATCAAGCTGGGTTACCAGGATACAATGCCGCACGCAGCGGAAATATTGCAGTTTCTCGGGGTTGATACAAAAGACTAAACCGGCACTGATATAATCCTGCGACAGAAATTCCGTCAAAAGTAAACCAGACGGTATGACTGTACTCCACCAGATTGCGACACATTCAGAGACTATTGTATGGACATTTCCAGCCCGGAATTCTGGGTTGCGGTGATGCAAATTATCGCAATTGATATTGTGCTGGGCGGCGACAATGCGGTCGTGATTGCGCTCGCCAGCCGGCGCTTGCCGGAAAAACAGCGCAACCAGGCGATTTTCTGGGGCGTGTTCGGCGCCATCGGCCTGCGCGTGGTGTTGATTTTTTTCGCCCTGACCCTGCTGGCGATTCCTTTTCTGAAAATTGTCGGCGCATTGCTGCTGCTATGGATCGGGGTGAAGCTGCTTCAACCCGAACCTGAAGATGGCGGACATGAGATCGACGCCAGCACCACGCTGCTGGGCGCGATCAAGACCATCATCGTCGCTGATGCGGTGATGAGTCTGGACAACGTCATTGCCATTGCGGGCGCCGCCAAGGACAGTATCGGCCTGGTTATTTTCGGCTTATTGGTGAGCGTACCCATCATCGTCTGGGGCAGCAAGCTGGTGATGAAGCTGATGGATCGTTTTCCCTTGACCATCGTCATCGGTGCCGGACTGCTCGGCTGGATCGCGGGCGATATGACGGTGACCGATGCTGCCACCAAGGAGTGGATCCAGAGCGGCATGCCATTGTTGCATTGGCTTGCCCCGGCTGCTGGGGCATTGCTGGTCGTCATTCTCGGCAAGTGGCTGGCGGCCCAGGCATCAGCACGGATGGCGGCAAAAGCTGCGCCAATAATTGATCTGGCAGACAACGAGCAACGTCCGCCACATCCATAAGAGGAAATCATGCTAAAAATTCTGTTGCCGGTAGACGGTTCCGACACTTCCAACAAAGCAGTTGCGGACTTTATCAAACTGCTCGGCTGGTACCGGGAAGTGCCGGAAATTCATTTGCTCAATGTCCAGCCTCCGTTACATGGAAATGTTTCCAGATTCATCGACAAGGAAAATATTAAACAATATCATCAGGAAGAAGGCTTGAGAGGATTGCAGGCTGCGCGCGATTTGCTGCAGCAGGCCGGCATTGCCTGCCAGTTCCATATCCTCGTGGGCGATCCGGCGGAAATGATCGTGCGCTGTGCCGCCGAAAAACAGTGCGGCCAGATCGTCATTGGCCCGCGCGGACTGGGGGCGGTGAAAGGCTTGCTGCTGGGCTCGGTCGCCAGCAAGGTGATGCAGCTTTCGACAGTACCGGTCCTGCTGGTAAAATAAAATTTAGTTGCATGCTGCCAACTTGAATAGGGGGATGCCATGAGTACAATTCCTGCACCAGATTCAACCCGGGCGAACCCTGTCGATAGCAGCGTCAAGCCGAGCTTCTCCAAAAGCCTGCAAACCGTTGCCAACCGGATACACGCCGCCAGCAGTATCGACGAGATCATGCTGGAAGTGAGCAAGGACATCTGCGCGCTGTTCAATGCAGACCGCCTGATTATCTATTCGATGGGCGAGGATAGAACTTTTATTGTTTCCAAGGTGCGCACCGGACCCAATCCATCCAGGGAATTGAGAACCCCCATTGGGGATCAAGACATCGTCGGCTTCGTCAGTCTCAGCAAGAAGATCGTCAATATCAAAGACGTTTATGACGAGAATGAACTGAAAGCACTGAGTCCAAAATTGCGTTTCTTACGCGAAGTGGACAAGCGCACCGGGTATCGTACCAAGCAGATGCTGGTGGCGCCGATACTGGACACCGGCATCAATGAACTGGTGGGCGTGGTGCAAATCATCAATTGCGGTAGTGGCAAGCCTTTCCCGCAGATGACGGTAGACGGGGTGAGCGAGCTTTGCCAGATGCTGACCATTGCTTTCAAGCAACACCAGAAACCGCAGCAACCGAGCAAGTCCAAATATGACAACCTGATCGCCGAGGGGCTTATTTCAGCGGAACAGATGGATTTGGCCGCACGTTCTGCGCGCAAAAAGGGGCACGATCTGGAAGCGCTGCTGATCGAGGAGTTTCAGATCAAGCCAGCGTCTCTGGGCAAATCGTTGTCCCTGTTTTTCGGGGTGGGGTATGAGCCTTTCAAGGCTGACCGGATCAGGCCGGTGAAACTCCTCAAAAACCTAAAACGCGATTATGTCGAAAAGAATCTCTGGTTGCCGATAGACGAAACCAAAGACGGGCTGGTGGTGCTGACACCCGACCCCGATAAAATCAAGGCATTGCACATCGTCGACAACGTTTTCCCCAAACATAGAATTATCTACAAAGTCTGCTCCGGCCGCGAATTCAAAGCGACCCTGGATTTGTTTTATGGCGACGCCGGCTTGGGAGAGGCAAACGCCGGCAGCATAGGCGAGATGCTTTCCACTCTGGATAATACCGAAGAAATCGAGGCTGTAACTGAAGATGTCTCGTCCGTATCCGACAACGAACTGGTGAAACTGGTCAACAAGATTATTGTCGACGCTTATAACATGGGGGCTTCCGACATTCACGTCGAGCCCTATCCGGGCAACGCCAAAACCGAAATCCGCTTCCGCATGGACGGCACGCTGGTGCCCTACACCCAGATACCGGCAGGCTACCGCAACCCGCTGGTGACGCGCCTCAAGATAATGTGCGATCTGGACATTTCCGAAAAGCGCAGACCCCAGGACGGCAAGATCAAATTCAAGAAATTCGGCCCGCTGGATATCGAACTGCGGGTCGCCACCATTCCCTCCGCGGGCGGCATGGAGGATGTGGTGATGCGTATTCTCACGGCGGGAGAAGCGATTCCGCTCGACAAAATGGGTTTTACTGCGCATAACCTGAAGGAACTCAAGAAGGTAATCAGCCAGCCCTACGGCCTGTTCTTCGTCTGCGGTCCGACCGGCTCCGGGAAAACTACCACGCTGCATTCCATCCTCAAGTCTCTCAACACCCAGGAAACCAAAATCTGGACCGCCGAAGACCCGGTCGAAATCACGCAAAAAGGCCTGCGCCAGGTGCAGATGAACATCAAAGCGGGGCTGACTTTCCCAGTGGTGATGCGGTCGTTTCTGCGGGCCGATCCCGATATCATCATGGTGGGTGAGATGCGCGACAAGGAAACCACCAGTCTCGGCATCGAAGCTTCGCTCACCGGCCACCTGGTATTCGCCACGCTGCATACCAACAGCGCCACGGAATCCATCATCCGCCTGCTGGACATGGGCATGGATCCATTCACCTTCTCCGATGCGTTGCTGGGAGTGCTGGCGCAGCGCCTGGCCAAGCGCCTGTGCAGTTGCAAAAAAGCACACGCCGCCGGGCAGGAAGAGATCCAGGCTCTGCTAGCGGAATATTGCGGCGAGTTGAAAAACATCGAGCGCTTCAAGACCGATCCTGCTGCGGCTTACCAGGCTATCCAGGCTGACTGGATCAAGCAGTACGGCGACAACCAGGGACAGATCATGCTGCACGAACCGGTCGGTTGCGATACCTGTAACGGCAGCGGCTACAAGGGCCGGGTTGGTCTGCATGAATTGTTGATCGCCACCGATGCGCTGAAAAAGAACATCCAGGATCATGCGCGCGTGACCGAGATGCTGGTCACTGCGCTGGGCGACGGCATGCGCACTTTGAAGCAGGACGGCATAGAGAAGGTATTGCAGGGCATTACCGACATGCACCAGGTGAGGACGGTGTGCATTAAATAGCTGGGAAGTGGTAAGTGGTAAGTAGTGAGTAGTGAGTGGGAAGTGGATAATGTGACAAAAATGGGCACATTGCGCCGGATTTAGGCTTTGCCAAAAAAACACCGCGTTTATTCTTGCTGCAATGATCGCGCCCAACAAAAAGCCCCTCACATGGAGGGGCTTTTTGTTTACCGGGCTGCGCTTGCGCGCTGCCCATGCTACGGTCAGAGGCAGAGACCGCCGCCTATTTTCAGGCCACGCTCGTTGTTACAGATGGTGCCACTCATTTTCCACGGCAGGGTAGATGCCCCGGCTACTCCGGGTACTGGCTCAAACTGAAAAGCCAATCGGGTTCCACTAGTGTCAGTTGCGCTACTGGTCCCTATCACTATGCCACTTGTGACACCAGTAACCATGGCATTAGTTGAAGTACCGGGTGCCGGAACGCCCAAGGCGCCTCCAGTACAGCCGGCTAAAGTTCCGGTATCCTGGTAGCACACGGCGATTGCCAGTTTGTAAGCCGCCAGCTCGGCCACGGTGCCTGCCGCGCGGGTGCGCGAGGTGTAATCGCCGTACTGCGGGATCGCAATCGCTGCCAGAATACCGATAATCGCGACTACGATCATCAGTTCAATCAAGGTAAAACCTTTTTGTGCTTGTTGCATGATTAATTCTCCTTTAGGGTTTAAGACACGCACTCGAGGTGCTTGGTTCAGTATAAGCAGCAATCGTGCCAGGTCATGCCGCCGAACCCGATTACATGCAAATAGTGTAGTACAACCCCTTGTTATCATAATCCTTATTCATAGCGCAACGCTTCCACCGGCCGCAGTGCCGCCGCTTTCCTGGCCGGGTAGAAGCCGAAGAATATCCCCACCGCTGACGCAAAAAGGAATGCCAGGCCGACCATGCCGAGGGTGATGACCACCACCATGTCCGCCGCTCGACTCACCGCCCAGGCGCCGCCGATGCCCAGCGCCACGCCTGCCAGGCCGCCCAGGATGCAGATCACCAGCGCTTCCAGCAGGAATTGCGTGAGAATAGCGCGACGATTGGCACCGATAGCCATACGGATACCGATTTCACGGGTGCGTTCGGTCACCGATACCAGCATGATGTTCATGATGCCGATGCCGCCAACCAATAATGATACCGAGGCGATCGCTCCCAGCATCAGCGACATCACCTTGGCTGCACCGGTGGCGACAGCAGCAAGCGCTGCCATGTTGCGCACGGTGAAATCACTATCCGTGCCTTCCGCGAGACGATGGCGTTGACGCAGCAACTGATTGATCTCGCTTTCGGCTTCCTCCATCACTTCTGCTGATTTGCCCTGCACCATCATGAAACGGATGGTTCCAGGAAACTGGCTGCCGAAAATCTGACGCTGGCCGGTGGTAAGCGGAATGAACACGCTGTCGTCCTGGTCACGCCCGTCCAGACTCTGCCCCTTGGCGGCAAGTACGCCCGTGACCAGAAAAGGGCTCTTCTTGATGCGTATGGTTTTGCCTGTCGGGTCTTCATCACCGAACAGATTCTTTGCGGTGACCTGGCCCAGGACTACAACGCGTGCGGCAGAGCGGAAATCGGTATCGGAAAATACCTCGCCATCTTCCGTACTCCAGTTACGCACCTTGAAATAATCCGGCGTGACGCCAGTGACCACGGTGCTCCAGTTGTTGGCGCCAAAATTCAGTTGCGCCGTTCCGGTTATGATCGGCGCGACCGCCTTGATCGAAGGTAGGCTGGCGACAGCCTGCGCATCGCCGAGAGTCAAGGTTTGCGCACTGCCGCTGCTTTGGCGCATGGCGCCCGAGGAGGTGGCGCCAGGCAGCACGATAAACAGGTTGCTGCCCATCGAGGCGATAGCCTGGTTGACGGTAGTCTGCGCACCCTGACCGATGGACAGCATCAATACCACTGCCGCCACACCGATGATCATACCGAGCATGGTCAAACCGGTACGCAGGCGGTTGAGCCGCAATGCGCGCAATGCTTCGCCGATGATGGCCAGCAGGTTCATGCCGTCACTCCGCCGTCATGCACCACCCGTCCGTCTTTCAGGCGCACCAGCCGGTGCGCGTAAGCAGCAATGTCGTTTTCATGGGTGACCAGCACGATGGTGATGCCTTGCTCGCGGTTGAGCCGTTCGAACACCGCCATGATCTCACCGCTGGTCTGGGTATCGAGGTTGCCGGTGGGTTCATCCGCCAGGATAAGCTGCGGGTTGTTGACCAACGCGCGGCTGATGGCGACACGCTGCTGCTGCCCGCCGGAAAGCTGATTGGGCTGATACGCGGCGAAATTGCCAAGACCGGTCTGACGCAGCAGCTCCAGCGCGCGCCGGCGGCTCTCCGCACGACCCACCCCGGCATAGAGCAGCGGTGTTGCCACGTTATCCAGCGCCGTCATGCGTTTCAGCAGGTTGAATCCCTGGAATACGAAACCGATGGTGTGGTTGCGCACGCGCGCGAGTTCATTCTCCGGGAGTACTGCCACATCGCGCCCGGCGAGCCAATAATGCCCGCTGCTGGGGGTATCAAGACAACCCAGCAGATTCATCAGAGTGGACTTGCCGGAACCGGAATGCCCCATGATGGCGACAAATTCTCCGCGATTGATATTGAGACTTACGTCGTACAGCACCTGACTGTTGACCGTGCCGTTGATGCCGTTGTCCAGACTATAGGTCTTGCACAGGTTTTCTACCCTGATCAACGGCTCGGTGGAAGAATCGGGCTGGACTGACGCCATCAAGCCACCCATCAAAACATTCTGAGCTTGAAGTTGCTGCCCGATTTATCCTTGTTGGCGGTCTCGCGCACGACCAGCTTGTCGCCTTCCTTGATTCCGCCTTCGATGATTTCGGTGAAACTGCCATCAGCGATGCCGGTTCTGACGCTGACCGCAACAGGTTTGCCATTCTCCAGCCGGTAGAGTACGGGCCTGCCCGGTTGCCTGGCCGGCGCGCTGTCGGCATCGGCATCGGTCGGTTTGTAGCGCAGCGCCGCATTGGATACTCGCAACACCGCATTCTTCTGATTGACGGCAAAGCGTACATTGGCGGTCATGCCCGGCAGCAGCGTACCGTCGTCGTTGGCTACCGTCACCACCACGTTATAGGTGACCACATTCTGCTGGATGGTGGGATTGAGCCGCACCTGCTTTACTGTGCCGGTAAACTCGCGCTCGTGAAAAGCATCCACCGTGAAATTCACCTGCTGACCGAGACGCAACTGGCCGATATCCGCTTCCGCTACGCTGGTATCGATCTGCATCTGGCGCAAATCCTTGGCGATCTGGAACAAAACGGGCGTCTGGAAACTCGCCGCTACGGTCTGGCCAAGATCTACGTTGCGCGCCACCACCACCCCGGAAATCGGTGATTTGATCACGCTGTAATCGAGGTTGGCACGGTCGCGCGCCAGTTGCGCTGTACCCAGTGCAAGCTGGGCTCGGGCGGCATCCAGTTGCTGCTCAAACACATTCAGTGCGTCACTGGAAATAAAGCCCTGCTCTTTAAGGGTAAGATTACGGGCCATCTTGTTTTCCGCCAGTTTCAGCACGGCGCGCGCATTCATCACGTTGGCTTCGGATTGCTGCAACTGCGCCCGGAACAATGCCGGGTCAAGTTCCGCCAACACCTGGCCCACTTTGATCTGGTCGTTGAAGTCAGCATACATCTTGAATATCGTACCCGACACCTGGGTGCCGACATTGACCAGCTCCACCGGGTTGAGCGTGCCGTTGGCGGAAATGCTCTGCACGATGTCCCCGCGATCGACCACCTGAGTTTTATAGCGCTCCTGCTTGGATTCGGGTTTGGCACCCCAGTACCAGACAGCGATAGCGGCCAGTAGCAGCATTGCGACAATGACGAGCAGCTTGGTGCGGGAAATAGTGATCATGAGCGACCAGGTTATGTTCTGTGCCAGACTGGACAGAGCGAAAGCCGAATGTTACCTGAGTGTGAGAGGTTTATGGAACCGCTGCACAAGTCCTCCGTGGAAGACTTGTGCAGCGATCTCCTAGTTTTTATTGGCAGCAGCCAGTTCGCGCAGCTCTTTCAGGCGCGCTTCAACACTGGATACCTGATAGAAATCACCGTCATTGTTTCTCAACGCAGTCTGCAACTGATCAATCGCGGCGGCGAGATAGCCCTGCCGGATGTAGGCTTCCGCCTGGGCGCGGTGCTGCAACAGATTTCTCCCCAGCGCCGCGTAACCTTGTGCCTGCAAGTTGTAAAGACGTATATCGTTGGGCGTAAACAGCAGTTGCTGGTTGATGAACTTGAGTGCGGCATCGACGCTGTCGCTGCGCAGCAGCGCCTCGGCGTAGTCATAGGTCAACGCCCGGTGCTGCGGATAGATCCGCAATGCGGTCCGGTAAATGCCGAGGGCATCCGCTGTCTGCCCCATCGCCAGCTTGACGCGAGCTGCAAGCGTTTCAATCATGGGACTGGAGCGCGAAATCTTGCGCTCAATCCGGATCGCCGTACCCAGGCGGTGATTCTCCAGCATCTCTATCATGCCGCCAGCCCGCGAAGTTTCGTAGAGCAGCGTCAATTCCTTGTCTGCGCGTACGTAATTCCTGTCGCGCAACAAGGCGTTGATCAATCCATAACGTTCCGCAACTTCGCTGTTGTAGCGCTTGTCCCGAATACTGGATTCAAAATACCTTACCGCGTCTTTGGGTTTTCCCTGGAGCGCACGCAGCTTGGCACGCACCAACTGGAAATCAAGACTGTCAGGGACTTGCCGGTAAGACATGCTTTGCGTACGGTTCTGAATGTCCGCAATGCGTTCATAAGTGATCGGGTGAGTGCGCAAGTAAGACGGCGCTCCGTTTTCCTGGAACCGGCCGGCTTTTTGCAGGCGTTCGAAAAATTCCGCCATCCCATTGGGATCAAGTCCTGCATCGACCAGTATGTTCAGCCCGATACGGTCGGCTTCTTTCTCGTGGTCACGGGTAAAGTCCAGCCGCGACTGGATTGCAAGTGCCTGGGAAGCGGCAGCAGCCGCCTGCCCGGCTTGCGGGTTTGAACGCGAAACCAGAATCGCCACTGCCAGCGATGCCAGAGTGGTCAGCATGCCGTATTTCTGCCCAGAAATCATGCGCGCGAGGTGTTTCTGGGTGACGTGCGCGATTTCATGCGCCATCACACCAGCCAGTTCCGATTCGCCCTGCGCGGCGAGAATGAGGCCGCTGTTGAAACCCATGAAACCGCCGGGCAACGCAAATGCGTTGATAGACGGGTCCTGCAGAGCAAAGAATTCAAACTCCTGGTCGGGATGATCCTCGTTCGAGCCGGCAAGCAGCCTGTTGCCGAGATTGGTGAGATAAGCGGCTATTTCGGGGTCGTCGAGATAGCTGGGGTCGGCGCGTATCTCAGCCATGATCTGCAAACCGAGCTGTCGTTCCTGGCGTGGCGAGATGGTGGCCTGGGAGACATCACCCAGTTCGGGCAACTCGTCAGCAGAGACGTTCAGAGCAAACAGAAGTGGCAATATTGCTGCCATCAGATAGCGCAATTTCATGGTGATATGATAACTGTTTACGGGCTAAGTTCCATGATGGCCAGGGAACCCTGCGCACGAAGCGTCCAGATTAAATCGCTGCCTCATTCATTTCTCCAGTGCGTATCCTCACGATCTGGTCGACACTGATAACAAAAATCTTGCCATCGCCTATCTTGCCGGTGCGCGCAGCCTTGACTATGGCCTCGATGGCGCTGTCTACCTGTTTCTCGGCCAGTATTATTTCTATTTTTACCTTGGGCAAAAAGTCCACTACATATTCCGCGCCGCGATAGAGTTCAGTGTGGCCTTTCTGTCTGCCGAAGCCTTTCACTTCGGTGACAGTCAAACCGCTCACACCTATCTCGTTGAGGGCTTCCCATACTTCGTCGAGTTTGAATGGTTTAATAATGGCTTCGATTTTTTTCATGATGCGTTCCTTGGGTTGAATATTCTTGATGGCGGTTAAAATTCGTCTCGATATTTCGATGTGATCGGATAGCGCCAGTCCTTGCCGAAGCCGCGCCGGGTGATGCGGATGCCAACCGGAGACTGGCGGCGCTTGTATTCGCTCACGCGGATGAGATGCACCACCTGCCGCACATCGGCTTCGGTGAAGTTCATGCGAATAATTTCATGCAACGACAAATCGCGTTCCATGTAAGCTTCGATGATGGCATCGAGTACTTCATAAGGCGGCAGGCTGTCCTGATCGGTCTGGTTAGGACGTAATTCGGCGGAAGGCGCGCGCTGGATGACGCGCTCCGGGATCACTTTTCCCAAGCTGTTGCGGTAGTGACAAAGCCGGTACACCATGGTTTTGCTGATATCCTTCAATACTGCAAAACCACCGGCCATGTCGCCGTACAGGGTGCAGTAGCCCACCGCCATTTCGGATTTGTTACCGGTAGTGAGCACGATCGAGCCGTATTTGTTCGATAGCGCCATCAGCAGGGTGCCGCGTATGCGCGCCTGCAGATTTTCTTCGGTGGTATCCGCATTCCCGGCTGGTGGCAAACTCTTGAATTCGTCAGCCAGTGTACTCAGGAATTGGTCAAACACCGGTTTGATGGCAAGTTCGCTGTAACCTACGCCCAGTGTCCCTGCCATTATGCGCGCATCCTGTCGGCTGATGTCGGCGGTGTATTGCGACGGCATCATCACCGCCCGCACCTTGGCGGCACCCAGCGCATCCACCGCGATCGCCAGCGTCAGCGCTGAATCAACCCCGCCGGATAACCCCAGCAGTACGCCGGGGAATTCATTCTTGCCGACATAATCCTTCACCCCGAGGCACAGTGCGCGATAGATACTTGCCTGCGGTATTTGCCGTGGCACGATCTCCCCAGATACGGGTATGCCGTTTTGCAGCTCGACCAGTCCAAGGGTCTCGGTGAACTCATCGAACTGATGGGTCAACTCACCTTTATTATTCATGGCAAACGAAGCGCCGTCGAACACCAGTTCGTCCTGTCCGCCGACCAGATTGGCATAGACAATGGCAATACCCGTCTCGCTGATGCGCTGGCGTATCAACTGGTGGCGCAGAGTCTGCTTGTCCATATGATAGGGCGAGGCGTTCAGCACCAGCAGTACATCGGCTCCCGCCTCCCTTGCGCGGGTGGCCGCACCTTCTTCCCAGACATCGGCACAAATATTGATCCCGAATTTCGTCCCCCCCAGATCGAAAATACAAGGATCAGCGCCAGATTTGAAATAGCGCTGCTCATCAAATACGGTGTAATTGGGCAACTTGTTCTTGTGATAGGTAGCAATGATCTGGCCGTCGCGTATCACTGAAGCGGCATTGTAAAGGCTGCTGTCAGCGAGGTGCGGATGCCCCACCAGCAGCGTGATGCCGGTTATTTTTTCAGCGAGATTTGCGAGCGCATCTTTGCACGCCCGATGAAATCCTTCACGCAGCAGCAAATCTTCAGGCGGATAACCTGACAGTGCCAGTTCCGGCGTGACGATCAATGTGGCTCCCATGCTTCTTGCGCGGCTGGCAAAATCAAGAATTTTTGCAGTATTACCGGCGAGATCGCCGACTGTGCAATTGATTTGGGCAATGGCGAGCTTCATGCGAGTTTTGTGAAGAGAGGATGAATTTCCATTGTCGGTCTGCGTTAAAAGCCTGTTGGATCATAGCAGAATATGCTTCCGTTCGCGGGCGCTGTGCTGCGCCAGAGCTGTATTGGTCGCCGGAAAAATCCGCCCGCATATGTTAAAATTTATTTATATTTGTTATCCATCCAACAGCGCACGTAGTCCATCGAACCAGGGTGCTCTTATGAAATATTGCAGCAATTGCGGTACGCCGGTGGAGCTGCGTATTCCCGCGGGTGACACCCTGCCGCGTTACGTGTGTCCCGCATGCAGCATCATTCATTATCAGAATCCCAGGATGGTGGTGGGCTGCATCCCTGAATGGGAAGACAAGATACTGTTATGCCGCCGCGCCATCGAGCCACGCCACGGCTTGTGGACCTTGCCGGCGGGATTTATGGAAAATGCCGAAACCCTGGTTCAGGCCGCTGCACGTGAGACCCTGGAAGAAGCCAATGCCCGAGTGGAGATGGGCCCTCTCTATGCCATTTATAATCTGCCGCATATCGACCAGGTGCACCTACTGTTTCGGGCGCGGCTGCTGGATCTGGATTTCAAACCTGGAATCGAAAGTCTGGAGGTCCAGCTTTTTGGCGAGACGGAGATTCCCTGGGACACACTGGCTTTCCGTGTCATTCGCGAACCGTTGAAACGCTACTTCGAGGAACGCCGCCAAGGTCAATGGGGTTTCCACATGAGTACGATAGAAGCAGAACAGAGGTGATCTTTAGCAACCTATTTGCAGGCAGAGAGAGCGCTACTCCAACCGCACCATTTTGGAACGTGCCAGCGGCGGGTTGTTGGCGAAATAACGCTTGATGCCAGCGAGCATCGCTTCGGCCATTTTATCCTGATAGGCGGTATCTTTCAGCTTCTTCTCTTCGTCAGGATTGCTGATGAATGCGGTTTCCACCAGGATCGATGGAATGTCGGGGGATTTGAGTACGGCAAATTCTGCCTGCTCCACCTCGTTTTTGTGCAGGTGGTTGATATCGCCGATTTCCGCGAGCATTTCCCTGCCAAGCTTGAGACTGTCGTTGATGGTTGCGGTCTGCGACAAATCCAGCAGGGTTTGCTTGAGATAATGGTCCTTAACGTCAAGATTGACCCCACCGATCAGATCCGCGTCATTTTCCTTTTTCGCCAGCCAGCGGGCGGCTACAGAAGTCGCGCCGCGCTCGGATAGTGCAAACACCGACGAACCGCGCGCATGCGGCTTGATGAAAGCATCGGCGTGAACTGATACGAACAGGTCGGCGTTCAACTGGCGCGCTTTGACCAGGCGCATTGGCAGCGATATGAAATAATCCCCATCCCGCGTCAATGCCGCACGCATGTTGGGTTCTTTATCTATCTTGGCCTTGAATTTTCTGGCGATGGCCAGCGTGATATCTTTCTCCTGGGTGCCGCTGCGGCTTATGGCACCGGGATCCTCGCCGCCGTGGCCCGGGTCAATTGCGATGATGATAAGCCGTCTAACTTCCGGCCTGGTTTTTCCGGCAGGCTCGCTGCTTCTGCCAGCTTTGTCTTGGGATTTTACCTCGGGCCTAGTATCGGCGCTGTCGCCAGTCTGTGGCGTTATCGTTGCATTCTCGTTTAGCAATGCCATCAACGGGTCAAGCGGGACGACTGGGTAAATATCCAGCAGCAGCCGGTAGCCATAACTGGCCACGGGTTTGAGTTCGAATACTTGCGGTGCAACTTCGGTTTTGAGATCCAGCACCACTCGCAGCACACCCGGCTTGAAGCGGCCGATCCGCAGCGCGCGGATATAAGGATCAGTAGCGCTAATTTTAGCCGGCAGATTTTCCAGTTCCGAAGTAAGCGTGATGTCTTCCAGATCAATCACCACCCGCTCCGGGTTCTTCAGCATGCTAACAGTGTATTTAATCGGCGTGGCTGATTCCAGCGTGATGCGGGTGTATTCCGCTGCCGGCCAGACACGGGCAGAACTGATGGTCGTATCGGCAACAGCAGCATTGCCGAACAACAACAGCAATACCCCCGTCCCCGTTAGCGACAAAAATGTGCGCAGTGTTGAAAAAAATGAGGGATTGCGGCGTGTAGATGCTGCCGTGATCAGGGGTGTGCTGGAGTTTGCCAATGTTTCAAACACTGTCTACCCGCCTCCGTGCCCGCTTGAATTTCGACATTGCGGCCTGTTTCTGTGATGCTGAGAAGAACCTGTAGATCCGCTGTGGGCAATAGTCCGTCAGCTTTTTCGGGCCATTCCACCAGACAGATTGAATCCGCATTGAAATATTCGCGGAAGCCTGCGTCCTCCCATTCGATCGGATCCTTGAAACGATAGAAATCAAAGTGATAGAAGTATAACCTAGAAATTTTGTAAAGTTCAACCAAATTATACGTAGGACTCTTCACTTTTCCCTGATAACCCAGGCCACGCAAGATGCCGCGCGCTAGCGTGGTTTTGCCGGCACCGAGATTGCCGCGCAAGAAAACGATAAGGCCGGGATGCAATATCGCCGCGATCTCTGCGCCCAACGCCAGCGTTGCGGCTTCATCGGCAAGATGATGTATCGCAGCAGAGCCGGTATGATGAGAACTATGCAAGAAAGTATCTCCAAAAATCCGCCACAAGATTTTGTAGCGCTGACTGTTGCCATCAAAGCCTGGGGCAAGGAACTCGGTTTCCAGGATATCCGCATCGCCGATGCTGGTGCCGATATGTCGCAGGCCGAAGCGGGCCTGCGCGAGTGGCTCAACCAGGGCCACCACGGTGAGATGGATTATATGGCAAAACACGGTAGCCGCCGCACCCGCCCGGCGGAACTCGTGCCCGGCACGCTGCGCGTGATCTCGGTGCGCATGAATAACACCCCGCCTGCAGCGAAAGACAGCTGGGAGGTGATGCAGGATGGCACCAGGGCATTCATTTCCCGCTACGCACTGGGGCGCGATTACCACAAGGTGCTGCGCGCGCGCTTGCAGAAACTGGCCGATAAAATTGCCGCGGAGGTGGGACCTTTCAACTACCGCGTGTTCACTGACAGCGCGCCGGTGATGGAAGTGGAATGGGCGCAAAAATCGGGCCTTGGCTGGCGCGGCAAGCATACGCTGCTGCTTTCACGCGAAGCGGGGTCGATGTTTTTTCTGGGCGAGGTATATACCGATTTGCCGCTGCCGGTGGATCGCGCCGTTGGTAACTATTGCGGCAGTTGCAGCAAATGCATCGATATCTGTCCGACCCAGGCCATCATCGCGCCCTATCGGCTGGATGCAAGACGCTGCATTTCCTACCTCACTATCGAACATAAGGGCAGCATCCCGGAAATGCTGCGCTCCCTGATTGGCAACCGGGTATACGGCTGCGATGATTGCCAGTTGATCTGTCCCTGGAATAAATTCGCCGCAATCACCGGTGAAGACGATTTCGCCGTGCGCAACGGCCTGGATGATGTCTCTCTGGTCGAACTGTTCGGCTGGAGCAAGGAGCAGTTCGACACCGCACTTGCCGGCAGCCCGATCCGCCGCATTGGCCATGAACAGTGGTTGCGCAATCTGGCGGTCGGGCTGGGCAACGCACCATCGTCCGCAGCGGTGACTGGTGCATTACAGGCGCGACGCGACGATGCTTCAGCGCTGGTGCGCGAGCACGTGCAATGGGCGTTGCAGCAGCATGATAGGCGGCGCGATTCGCCGGTTAATTTGTAAACACGGACACAGCGCCAGTTCCATTGTGCATCGATCAATTACGGTAGTGTCATGGGCGCCGTATTATTAAAGACTGCCCGGACGCAGACGTCCGACTATTACATGTTGAACTAAACCGCTATCGCGGTGGCATCTCACCCCACTCCACCGTCTTTTCTTTAGAGGCGCCCATAACTGCGTGGCTTGTTTTCGCGCGGAAAAGGATTATCATGACTTGCACTGGCTCGGCGAGATTTTGAACAATAATTCGAGCCTGGCCCCTTTTATCGATAGTTGGACGTCTAAAGAGCTTTGATCGGAGGTTATTGTCGTGCTTATGCGCATTGCCGCAATCATCCTGCTGTCATGCACTGTTCCTGCACTCGCTACAGCACCCTATTGCGTGCTGTGTCGCGATGAACTGAAGAAGGAACTTGAAGTGTGTAAGTTGGAGCCCGCGGTGGCTTCTCAAGAGGTGTGCCGCGAAAATGCATTTCGCAACGCTAAGAAATGCGACGAAAAAGAAGGCGTGTGCAACTTCGACTTGCTAATGGATCCGGCGAAGAAGCCGTCTGAACCGGCGGCATCAAAGAAATGAAGCTCAAGCCGTCCAACGCCCAGGTTCCAGCGGACGCGTCCGCTGGAACCTGGGCGTTGGAGCTGTAGAAAAACTCCCTGACGAAAAATCGGAACGGTGATGAACAGAAATCAACTCATCAAAACGCGCTGTATTCGACGATCGTCGAGTGGGGATGGGTCAGAAGATTCTCGAAAACTGGTTTTCTCAACCCCTCAAGGAGTTTTTCTACAGCGTCGTTAGGCGATCAAGGAGGCGATGTGCCAACCCTAGATGATGTGTATCGAAAGTTCGGGGAGGTCTCAGAAGCGGCTCAACTTCTTGAGACTGAACTTGGCAATATTCTCATCAAGATTGGTGCCGCCGAAGCGAATCTCTTAAACGAACCGAATCCAGAGCGAGCATCTGAACTTTTCAAAAATATAAATCGTCTGACTCTCGGGCAGCTGCTTAAGAACGTAAACAGTTCGACTGAATCGATTGTTCATCTCGAAGCGCTTTTGTCCCGTGCCCTCGCAGAGCGCAATCGCCTTTCGCACTCGTTCTATCGGCGGCACAACTTCCGCAGAAACTCGGATGAAGGAAGAGAGCTTATGCTGAATGATCTCGAATCAATCCATGACACACTGCTTGAAGCATTCAAAGCGGTCATGTTGTTGTCCGGCATTGATCTTGATGCGCTTGCTATAAGTCAATTGCCAGCACGTCACGTGCCGATATAAAGAGATCGCCTAACAACGGGTTCTGGATTTGAGATGGACTCCTTTTACACCGATGATGATGAGGTTCGGTATTTCAAGCTGCGCGACAAGCACGGCCCCGATACGATTTTCGTCTCGAAAGTTTCCGAGTTTCGAAACTCGATCACGGGCGCAGTCACGTCGAAGCGGTATATCCGAAAGGTATTTGACAAGGAAACTGCGGGCGAGATCGTCAAGGTTAAAGGAGAGCTAATTCTGCGATGCTCTCCGACAGGGCGGGATCAGATAAAGGTCATTGTTCACGACAATGACAACGGCAAGATAGGGTTCGTCCTGCAGAAGTTCAGGGGCGACACTGGCAACCCAGGGACAAGGGACAATAGGGGACAGACCACGGTTTTCTGATAATCTTGCGCTGTGATTATCTGATCGGAGGTAAACCATGCCGCGCCGCCCCCGCCTCTCTCTGCCCAACGTCCCGCTTCATATCATTCAACGCGGCAATAATCGTCAGGCCTGTTTTTTTACGGATGAAGATTACCGCTGTTATCTGTATTGGTTAGCCGAATACGCCAATAAATCTGGCTGTCGCGTTCATGCATATGTGCTGATGACTAATCATGTTCATCTGCTGATTTCCATAAATCGTGCGGATGCGGCAGGGGCATTGATGAAGGCTCTGGGGCAGCGTTATGTGCAGTATGTCAATCGTGTTTATCAGCGTAGTGGGACGCTCTGGGAAGGACGTTTTCGTTCGTGCCTCATTCAGGAGGAAACGTATTTGCTGGCGTGTCAACGCTATATTGAGTTGAATCCGGTACGGGCTGGGATGGTGGCGCATCCGGCGGAATACCGTTGGTCCAGTTATCGAGTGAATGCGCAGGGTGAGGTGGATACGCTGGTGCAAGCCCATGCACTTTACAATGCCTTGGGTTCGGACGCGGCCAGCAGACAGGTGGCCTATCGTGAGTTGTTTCGAGCTGCGTTAGAGCCGGGGTTGGTGGATGAGATACGACGGTCAACCAATGGAAATTTTGCGCTGGGCGACAATCGTTTTGCCGATCAGGTGGCAGCGACTATCGGCAGGCGTGCCGCACCTGGTCAGTCTGGACGACCGCGCAAAGTGCTGATAGTTGAATCAGACAAGTTGTTTTAGGACTGCTGCAAAACCGTGGTCTGTCCCCTGTTTTGACGATGTCTGCGGCATGCTTACCCTGGCAATGTGCTTGCCCGGCAAGCGGTTCAAGCCGCCGATGCATCTTTTCCTGCCAGCAAAAAATCCTTCACGATCGCAATCTGATCATCGCTTACCAGCATGGGTGAATGGCCGACGCCGGGCAGTTCGATTATCTGCGCCCTAGCGCCACGCACTTGCATTTCCGCCGCCGTTTCGGCAGACAGCAAATCGGATTGTATGCCGCGCAACACCAGCGTGGGGACATGCAACTCATCCCATTGCGCCCATAAATCAATATCTTGGGACAGATGTTTTTTAAAGCTTTCAGCAATTCTTGGGTCATAACGGAAGCCGAAGGCTCCATCGCTGAATTCGCGGACACTGTGTAGCGCGAGATGATGCCACTGGGCTTCGGTCAGTGGACCGAATGAGACCGAGATTTTTTTCATGTAGGCCTCAAACTCGTCGAAGCTGGCGAAGCGCGGATCCTTGCCGAGATATTGTGCAATTCGTGCCAGGGCCGCGACCGGGATCAACGGGCCAATGTCGCTCATGACCAGTCTGCGGATGGGTATCGGCAGAGGCAGGGGCAGTTCCAGCCGGATTGCCAGCATCATGCCAATCAATCCGCCCAGCGAGATGCCGACCCAGTCCAGTTGAATGCGGTCATTGTCCAAAGCGCCGATGTGCTCAAGCAACGCGACCGCATCTGACAGGTACAGCAGGTAATTGTCATAATCCGCCGCGTTGGCCAGCCAATCGCTTTGTCCACGTCCTACCACGTCCACACAAATCACACGGCAATCGGCTGCCAGTGCCTGTGCCAGGAAATCGAAATCGCGGCAATTGCGCGTCAGCCCATGAACACAAACAACAATATGCGGATTATCCGGCTCCCCCCATTCGGTATAAGCGATATGGCGGGCATAGTTGCTGCCACTACGATCAGTGCCGGGGGGGATAGGAAACCGCTTAATGAGCATCGTTATTATTTTGTATCGGAGAATAAAACAGGTGCCGCAGTTTAACCCAGCTTTGATTTGTCAGGGTATCCCGCATTCAGTCCTTATAAGCTTCCGCTTCAATCGTGAGCCTGAGATCATCACCCATGTCTGGCAATGCATATGACACGTAAAAGCCAGCAATCACTGCCAGTCCGGACAGACGCAGGCGATTGAGCAGTTCCGCAGCAATCAATGCAGCGATAAAAGGTGCGATGCCACCTTGCACCGCAGGGTGGTTTAACCACTCGTTCAGAGATTCCATTCTATGGCAATTATGCGGGTTTTAGTCGCTGCTGAAAATTGTCACAAGCATGAATACGCTTTGTTACTCGAGCCGGAATCTGGCATAACAGGCATTACGCAATGCCCCGATTGATTCAGCCAGCCAAAATCGATAATCTGATATGCGCATTAATGAGCTCTGTGCAGTCATCTCAGGTGCGCTATACTGGTCGTGGTAGCTGGTAGGATGACTCTCTAGCCAGCGGTGTAATCGTCAAATATTCAAGGAGAAAAAATGAGTACCGAAATGACAGAAACCCCCGATGTAGCCAAAGATAAACTTGTAGCAGATTTAAAGGTCGTAGTGGCGGATGCGGAAGAGCTGCTCAAGGTCACCGCCGGACAAGCCGGTGAAAAGGTTGCAGCAGCCCGCGAAAAGATTAGCGAAAGCCTGCAGGAAGCCAAACAGCAGCTATGCAAAGTGGAAGATATGGTAGTCGACAGGACCCATCAGGCGGCAAAAGTCACTTGCGATTATGTCCAGGCACACCCTTGGCATGCGGTGGGTGTCGCGGCTGGTGTTGGCCTTATCCTTGGATTGCTGATCGGACGGCGTTAAACCCCCCATCATGGCCGAAAAAGATTCCGGGGGCGAAAGCGGGCTGCTTGATTCCTTCAGAAAACTGGCATTAACGCTGACTGGGGTTCTGCAAACCCGGCTGGGAATTTTTGCTACTGAACTTGAGGAAGCAAAGCTCCAGTTAAGCCAGTTGTTGCTGCTAGGTCTGGTTGCACTGTTCTGCCTTGGCTTGGGAATCGTTTTGCTGGCGGTTTTTTTCGTGGTGCTGTTCTGGGACAGCTACCGTCTTGCTGTATTGGGTGTTATGGCAGGTTTTTTTCTTGGTATGGGGATATTTGCGGTGCTGGCGTTGCGCGCCAAAACAGCAGAAAACACGAAAATGTTTTCTGCCACCCTGGCAGAACTGGCAAAAGACCGTGAACAACTTAAGTAACCCATGAGCGCCAGCCTGGACGATATCCGCTGGCGGCGAACACAATTGGTGGCACATGCCGCTGTGCAGCGCGGAGAAGTTGCCGCAGTCTTGCAACGTCTGGCTGAGCCGTTACGCATGGTCAATACGGCCGTAGCATGTTTGCACTATCTCAAAGCGCACCCGCTCGTCCCGGTTGCCGCATTGGTGGGCATGAGCATGGCGTTTATGTTATCGCGTAACCACAGTATCTTCCGCCTGCTTCAACACGTCTTGTTCCGCGCTTTTGCCTTATGGCGGGCATATCGCTCATTGGGTGTCTGGATTGCTCGCGGCCAGACCGCTTGGTCGCGTATCGGTATGACATGGCGAAATAGCAGAAGCAACAATTCGTCCAGTGCCCGCTAACCTATAGCTGAACCCAAAAGAATGTGGAAAACACTGGAACGGGAGAAAGAACACATTCTTAGCGAGATGCTACAGGTAAAGGGGTTGATACCGCTTCTGATGAAACCGCGAAACAAGCAGAAGTGGACAGTAGAGGACCGCGCCGAACTCAAACAGCAGATACAGCGGATCTTCCACTTGGGTCCCTATCTCGCCGTGATCACGCTTCCTGGTTCCTTTCTGCTGTTACCTGCACTTGCCTGGTGGCTTGACCGTCGCAGAAACCGCACAAAACCACCCGTTAATGCGGAGTAGGGTTTTACCTAGAAATACTGTCACAGAACGGTGCCAAACATTTTTGAAATGTCCTATCACGGCGCCCGGTAGTGCGTCGGATCAGGTATCTCCGCTGTCGTAAACCCCGCTTGGCGTAATCGGCAGGAATCACACGTTCCGCAAGCCAGCCCCGCTGTGTCTGCCTGGTAGCAGGATACCGTTTGACTGTAATCCACCCCCAGCAAAATCCCCTGCCGAATGATTTCCGCCTTGGATAAGCTGATGAGCGGCGCATGGATGCTCAACTTATTGCCTTCAATCGCGGCCTTCGTGGCCAGATTCGCCATTTGTTCAAAAGCTGCGATGTATTCGGGTCGGCAATCCGGATAACCGGAATAATCTACCGCATTGACACCGATAAAAATGTCATGGCTTCCAAGCACCTCGGCCCACGCCAATGCCAGTGATAACATGATGGTGTTGCGGGCGGGAACATAAGTAACTGGGATACCCGCTTTGATTCCTTCCGTAGGGACGGCAATGGATACGTCGGTGAGGGCCGATCCACCGAACACCGCCAAGTCGACTTTGACGATCCGGTGCTCGCTTGCCCCGATCGATCGCGCCACCCTTTCTGCTGCTACCAGTTCCGCGCCGTGTCGTTGAGTGTAATCGATACTCAGGGCGTAACACGCGTACCCCCGGTCGCGCGCGATGGCGAGTGTGGTGGCTGAGTCCAGCCCCCCCGACAGCAGCACCACGGCCTTAGTCATAAGACCAAAAAAATGAATTCGTACTGCACCCTTGCCGATTGTTCATCGCCCCGGTCCTTCACCCCACAACAACTTGTGTAGCTGGATCTGTAGCCGCACTGGCAAACGGTCGCGCAGCACCCAAGCAGCAAGCATTGCCGGATCAAGCTTGCCATAAACCGGCGAAAACAAAATCGGGCATATCAGATCCAGACGGCGCTCACGCATCACTGCGATCGCCCATTGGTAGTCCGCTTCATCGCACAGCACAAACTTCAGTTCATCCTGGGGTGCAAGATGGTCGAGGTTGGTCCAGCGATTCTTCTCCACCTCACCCGAACCGGGAGTTTTTATGTCCAGGACTCTGGATACCCGCACATCCACCCCGGATATATCCAGAGCCCCGCTGGTTTCGAGCGATACTGAATAGCCCGTGTCGCACAATGACCTGAGCAGTGTCAGACACTCTTTCTGCGCCAGGGGCTCGCCGCCAGTGACTGTGACATAGCGCGGCATATACCCGGAAATTTCATCCAGAATGGCAGGGATAGTCATGCTTTCGCCACCGTAAAAAGCGTATTCGGTGTCGCAATAACCGCAACGTAAAGGGCAGCCGGTCAGACGTACAAATACGGTAGGCAAGCCGATACGACTGGTCTCCCCCTGCAGGGAAAAAAATATTTCACTGACGCGCAAAGTTCTGACCTCAGGAATTCGTGTGATTTTGTGTCGCAATGAGGAGGGGGGGTGAACCATATCGCAGGTGGAGCCACCGCCAGCAACCGGTGCGCCCCTACTTTCTATTGGCCAGCCGTTGCCTGGCTTTGTCTGCAGCATCGCTGGCGGGGTATCTGGCGATCAGGTTTTCCAGGGTTCTCCTGGAAGTGACGACTTTATCCATCTCACGCTGACTGCTGGCGATGTTGAGTAGCGCATCGGGAGCCTTGGCGCTATCGGGAAAAGCTTTGATCAGATTTCGCTGGGTTTCGATGGCATTGTCAAAATCACGCAGCGCATAATAAGCATTACCGATCCAATAAAGCGCGCTGGGCGCAAATCTGGAGGCAGGATGGCTTGTGAGAAAATTCTGGAATCTGGTGATGGCACCCTGATAATTGCCGGCCTTGAATAGGTCATAAGCCGCCTCGTAGGCGCCGTTCTCTGCAGCTTCTGTCGTCGCAGCACTGGCGGCAGGCGCATCCACTGCGGCAACCAGGGGCGGTGCATCCGATTCCGCTCCAGCAACGTCTGACGGAACGGGGGAGGCGGACATTGCGGGCGGGTCGGGCTGTTCGATCCGCCTCAGTCGGCTGTCCAGATCAATGTAAAAATCCCGTTGCCGCTTCTGCGTCAGCTCATTTTCGTTGGCCAGCACTTCGATCTGACCGCGCAGCTTGTTGATATCCTGTCTGAGCGCTTCGATCTGGGTATGAAAATTAAGTAGTGCCTGATTATCAAGCACTTCTTCCAGTCTTGTGATGCGCGTGAACAGATCGCCGATCAGCGCCTGCTGATCGACGATCTGCTTGCGCGCTTCCTTGTCGCCGAACAATCCGGCATAGCCCGGATTGCTAACTACTATCAATAACGACAATAACAGAGCGCGCACGCGCATGGTTACTCGCCCTGGTAGCGAATATCCGTACGGCGGTTCTCGGCCCAGGAGGCTTCGTCATGCCCGGTGGCGCGGGGTTTTTCCTCACCCAGGCTGACAGCCTCGATTTGGCTATCCTTGGCGCCCGACAGGGTCATTGCGTTCCTCACGCTGTCGGCACGTTTCTGGCCCAATGCAAGATTGTACTCGCGGCTGCCGCGCTCATCGGCGTTGCCTTGCAGCAGCACTCTGGCACCAGCGTTGTCGCGCAGATACTGCGCGTGGGCTTGCACCAGAGGCCTGTATTCATTCTTCACTACGAAACTGTCGTAATCGTAATAAACGCTACGCTTGGACAGAATATTATTTGGGTCCCGCAGGATGGGGTTGAGGTTGGGATCGGCCACTGCCGCAGCCGCTGCCTGGGCGGCAGATTTATCTTCCGCGGTGGGTTGGGTGGTCTGGCTGGCGCATGCTGACAACAAGCCGATGAGTAATACGCTGATTACTTTTTTCATGCTTACTCCTTTTAAATTTAAATTGAAATACTGTTACTGGAGGCTATCGCACTCTCGGCAAGGGCCCCCATGCCGGCTCTCTTACATCACCCATCTGCATTGAGAGCTCTTGTCTTGTTTTGCCGTCACTTGATACTACGGCTAATATACCACGCCCCTTTACCTCAGTTGCATACAATATCATCTTATCGTTGGGGGCGGGGCTGGGAGATTCGTCAAAGCGTGAATCGGTCAGTAACTGCACCTGGCGGGTAGCCAGATCCTGCACCGCGACATTGAATCTGGTGCCACTGCGGTGAATAAAGGTAAAACTTTTTCCGTCCCGACTGTAGTGCGGGCTGACATTGTAGCTGCCTTCAAAGGTAAGGCGCTCGGCTGTTCCGGACGCGGTCCCCGTTACTGGCATGCGATAGATTTGCGGGCTGCCACCGCGATCGGAAGTAAAAATGATCGACTGGCCGTCTGGTGAAAAATTGGGCTCGGTATCAATCCCGGAGCTTTGACTGAGCCTTTGCAAACCGCTTCCATCCGCATTTACCAGGAATATCTGCGAACCGCCCTGCAGGGACAGCACCACTGCCAGCTTCTTACCGTCGGGCGACCATGCCGGGGCACTGTTGCTCCCCTTGAAATTGGCCACCGCTTTGCGCGCCCGGGTTGCAAGCGTCTGCACGTAAACTATTGGTTTCTTGTTTTCGAATGACACATAGGCAATCTGGGTGCCGTCGGGCGACCATGCAGGTGAAATGATCGGCTCGCTGTATTCAATGATCGACTGGGCATTGAAGCCGTCAGCATCCGCCACTTGCAGCGCATACTTGTTACCCTGCTTCACTACATAAGCAATACGGGTGCTGAATACACCCACATCCCCCGTCAGCCTTTCATAAATGATATCGGCTATCTGATGAGCTGCGGCACGCAGTCGATCTGCCGGGACGATCATAGTGTAGTCGGTCAGCTGCACCTGTTTTGCTACATCCATCAGGTAAAAACCCACTTCCACTTGCCCGTCCGGCAGGATCACCGTGCTGCCGATCACCAGCGCACTAGCACCACGGTTTTTCCAGTCAAGATAGGCGATCTGCCGGGGATCACGTAGTGCGGGCCCAGTTGAATCAACCAGCCTGAAAAGACCGCTACGCTGCAAATCAGCCGCTACCACTGCAGTGATGCTTTGCTTGAGTTTTTCTTCGCCCGCGAAAGGAACAATGGCAATCGGAATCTGTGTCGCGCCACCACCAAATATTTCAATGTCGAGCGCAGCCTGGAGTGGCGTACTAATCAGCCACAGCAAAAAAACATGTGCAAGTATATGGCGGGAGGATTGATAAAACCGCATCAGTATAAAAACAGCTTTCATTGTGTCACCCAGTAATACCAATAATAAATACCGTAAGTTTCGTCAGTCATTCGCGATAATGCACCTTAAGACTCAAATCGCGAAACTTAGGGAACAAGGTAGGGTCGGGTGGCAGCGGCAGCGGCTTGGCCAGATAAATGGCACGCTCCACGGCACTGTCAAACGCGGTATAGCCGCTGCTCTTCCGCAGCCTCACATTAAGAATGTCGCCACCCGGCAGCAAAGTAACATCAAGTTCCGCCACTGAATCATCTGGTATATTGGGCGGCAAGACAATACGGCTCCTTATTTTGGCCATGATTTTTGCCTTGTATTCGGCGATCACGTCCAGCGCCCGGGATTGCGCCGCCTGCTGCGCCCGCTGTTTTTCAAGCGCTTCCTGATCTCGCACCAACTGTTCCAGATCATCAGCTACCTTTGGCTTTTGCTCTTCCGGCACTGGCTGCTTTTTCTCCACCGGTTTGGGTGGCTCAACCTTTTCCTTGAGCGCGATATCCGGCTTCGTGGGTGGCGGAGTTTCCGGCTTCGGCGGCAGGTGCTTTACCTCAGGGGGCGATGGGGCCGGTTTGGGTGGCAAGGGCCTTGCTCTGGCAGGCGGCGGGGCCGGCTCGGGTAGACTGCTCCACAAATCCACCACCATGCCTTCAGGTGGATAGCTTTTCCAGCTGAGACCAAAAATCATAAAGATAAAAAAAGCCACATGCACCAGCAGCGCCAGTGCTCCTGCCGGCAATAATCCCGGCTCAGGGTGCGCGGAGTCTCGCAATGCCAGCGCACTCATTTCGATCTGGCTAGCAGCCCGACTTTTTTCACTTGTTGCTGCTGCAGAATATCCATCACATTCATCACTTCTTCGTAACGTACGCTTTTGTCGGCAGCGATCACCACTGGTTGTTCAGCGTTTTCTGCCTGCTTCTGTTTGATCGCCTCGACCAGTTGGGTGCGGCTGATGGTCTGTTCGGCCCCCGCCTTGTCCCGGTCACGCAGCGTCAGACTGCCGTCGGCCTTGATGATCACCTCCAGCGGCGCCACTGGCGGCGTCAGGGATTTGCCGATCTGCGGCAATTCGACCTGGCCGGGACTGATGAGCGGCGCCGTAATCATGAAAATCACCAGCAATACCAGCATTACGTCGATGTAAGGTACGACGTTGATCTCGTTCATCTGCCGGCGCTTGGTGCGGCGTTCAGTCATGACACCCGCCCCATAAAATCACCTTCATCAGGTCGCTTGCCGCTGCAATACATTGGACAATTCTTCCATGAAACTCTCAAAACGAGTTGCCAGCCGGTCGACATCGTGCGCATAGCGGTTATAAGCAATGACTGCGGGAATTGCGGCAAACAACCCCATCGCGGTCGCAATCAACGCCTCGGCAATGCCGGGTGCAACATGGGCGATGGTGGCCTGGGTAACATTGGACAGCCCGCGGAAAGAATTCATGATTCCCCAAACCGTGCCGAACAGGCCAACGTAAGGGCTCACTGACCCTACTGTCGCCAGAAAAGACAAGTGTGCTTCAAGGCCATCCATTTCCCGTTGGTAAGTGGCGCGCATTGCCCGACGCGTGCCATCCATCACCGTCCTGATATCCATCCCCGGCTGGCGCTTGTTCTTGACGAACTCGCGGAAACCAGCCTCAAAAATCCGTTCCATGCTGCCTGTCGGGTGGCGCGCGTCACTGGCACTTTGATAGAGCTTGTTCAGATCCGGACCTTTCCAGAACACATCCTCAAATTCATCACTCTGCTTCATCGCCAGCCGGATGGTGAACATCTTGCGAAAAATGAACCACCACGACATAAATGAAGTCAGCAACAGCAGCGCCATCACCAGTTGTACCGGCAAACTGGCACTGCCGATGAGATGGAAAAGAGACATGTCTTGTGTAACCGATGCGTTCATAAGAGTTTTCCAAGTTTGTGACGCAGTGGCGCTGGCACGCTCACTGGCTTGAGAGTATCGACACCCACACACACCGCATTAACGGCAGCGGCAGCCAGCAGGGTCTGGCCGCGCAATACTTGCTGGCAGAATGTTAGGCGGCTTCTGCCCACTGCCGTTACTTGCACGCTTACATGCAACAAATCGTCCAGCAATGCCGGCTTGAAATATTCAATGTTGAGCGAACGTATCATAAAAATCGCCTTGTGTACCTGAACCAACGAGTGAATATCAAATCCCAGTTCCCGCAGCCATTCGTAACGGGCGCGCTCCATGAAATCGAGATAAGTCGAATGATAAACCACTCCGCCCGCATCTGTATTCTGATAATACACGCGTAGTGGAAGGGAGAAAGTGGCAGCCGGGACCAAGTGCCCGGCACTCTGAGTATCGAGTTCAGCGTTCATTGATTGGTACAGCCTTCATTCCCCATCCCACAACTCTCCGCTCAACCCGTTCTTCGGTAATGCCATGCTGAAGTGCTGGTAAGCGATGACTGTCGCCATGCGTCCGCGCGGGGTACGCTTCATGTAACCCTGCTGGATCAGGTAGGGCTCCAGCACATCCTCGATGGTACCGCGCTCTTCGCTGATGGCGGCAGCGAGATTATCCACTCCCACCGGACCGCCGCCGAATTTTTCCATCACCGCCAGCAGCAGCTTTCTGTCCATTACGTCCAGCCCGGCAATATCCACATCCAGCATGATCAGCGCCGCATCCGCCACCGGTCGGGTGATATGGCCTTCAGCTTTGACTTCGGCAAAATCGCGTACCCGCCGCAGCAGGCGGTTAACGATACGTGGTGTGCCGCGCGAACGGCGGGCGATTTCTATCGCCCCGTCGGGAGAAATTTCCACGTTGAGCAATCCGGCTGAGCGCGTGACGATGCGAGTCAGCTCTTCTACCGAATAAAACTCCAGCCGCGAAATGATGCCGAAACGGTCGCGCAACGGATTGGTCAGCATGCCAGCACGGGTGGTGGCGCCCACCAGCGTAAACGGCGGCAAATCAAGCTTAACCGAGCGCGCGGCGGGACCCTCGCCGATCATGATATCGAGCTGGTAATCCTCCAGCGCTGGGTAGAGAATTTCTTCCACTACCGGCGAAAGCCGGTGGATTTCGTCGATGAACAGCACATCATTGGGTTCGAGATTGGTCAACAGCGCCGCCAGATCGCCGGGGCGCTCCAGTACTGGGCCGGAGGTGTGGCGCAGACTCACGCCCATCTCCCTAGCAATAATGTGGGCGAGCGTGGTTTTGCCTAATCCGGGGGGGCCAAACAGCAGGACGTGATCAAGCGCTTCCTTGCGCCGCCGCGCCGCTTCGATGAAAATCTGCAATTGTCCGCGAACTTTTTCCTGGCCAACATATTCGTCCAGAAACTTGGGGCGTAGCGCCCGCTCCAGATCTTCTTCCTGGGTAGACGCCGGCGCGGCGGCGATCAATCGGTCAGTCTCAATCATTCATATGGCGTAGATAATTCGCCCGCTTGACAGGCAAGCAGGTTTTCATAAAGGTGCGGGCAAGCTATCTGCACTACTTTTCTTTTGACAGAAATTTCAACGCCTGCCGTATACCGTCGGACACGGCAACGCCAGCAGGTAATTGCTTGATCGCCCAATTGGCTTCGCGGTCATTATAACCCAGTGACAACAACGCATTGAGTATGTCGCTGTCGCTTCTCGAAGAAAGCGCGACACCCGTTGCGCCGGTGGTACCGGCCAAACCGAGGTCGAGTTTGTCACGCAACTCCAGCAGCAGACGTTCGGCAGTTTTCTTGCCAATGCCGGGGGTTTTGATGAGTCGGCCACTGTCCTGGGTCGCCACTGCCTGCTGCAGGTCAGCCACGCTCAGGCCCGACAGCACAGCCAATGCAGTTCTTGCACCCACACCGGAAATTTTCACGAGTTGGCGGAAAGCCTGCCGCTCGGCTTCGGTGCCAAAGCCGAACAGCAGATGTATATCTTCGCGCACCACCAGATGGGTATGAAGTATGATTTGCGTGCCGATGGCGGGTAGCTGATAAAACGTACTCATGGGCACGTCGATTTCATAACCGACACCTTGCACATCCACCAGCACCAGCGGTGGATGCTTTTCCAGCAACAGTCCCGTTATCCTGCCGATCATACCAACCGCCCCCGTTTCATGCGATAGCCCGCTGTCGAAATCCCGCCTAGCCCTTGACCGCCATGCGCATGGCAAATGGCGCAGGCAAGCGCATCTGCCGCATCCGCGCTGGGACTGCCGGCAAGTTTCAGCAAACGTTTCACCATTTCCTGCACCTGTTCTTTTTTTGCATGCCCGTTACCGACTACCGCTTGCTTGACTTGCAGCGCGGTGTATTCGGCAACGACAAGATTATTCAGCACCGCCGCACAAATCGCTGCACCACGCGCTTGTCCGAGCATCAGTGTGGATTTTGGATTGACGTTGACGAACACTTGCTCGACTGCGACTTGATCGGGACGATGTTGGGCGATGACTTCATTGAGATGATCCATGATGGATTTCAGGCGCAGCGGCAGTTCGCCATCAGGGGTCTTGATACAGCCGCTACTGATGTAAGCCAGGTTACTGCCGGTTTTATCGATGACCCCGAAACCGGTGATGCGCAAGCCAGGGTCTATGCCAAGGATACGGATTTTGTCACCTGCCGGAGATAACTAGCCATCAATCACTGCCGTCGTATAAACCTCTTGCACATCGTCGATATTTTCCAGTGCATCCAGCAGCTTTTGCATTTTCACCGCATCATCGCCGGTCAATACAATCTCATTTTCAGGTTTCATCGTCACTTCGGCGTGCTCTGCCTTGAAACCGGCTTTCTCCAGCGCCACCTTGACGGTGGATAATTCATACGGCGCCGTGATCACTTCGATGCTGCCGTCGTCGTTGCTGATCACGTCCTCGGCACTCGCCTCCAGTGCCGCCTCCATCAGCTTGTCCTCGTTGGTGCCGGGAGCAAAAAACATCTGGCCGCAATGTTTGAACAGGAACGCAACCGAACCGTCAGTACCGAGGTTGCCACCGTATTTGGTGAAAGCGTGGCGCACATCGGCTACCGTACGCACGCGGTTGTCGGTCATGCAATCGACCAGTACGGCTGCACCGGCAATACCGTAGCCCTCATAACGTACTTCCTCGTAATTCACGCCGTCCAGTTCGCCGCTGCCGCGCTTGACCGCCCGCTCGACGTTGTCCTTGGGCATGTTCTGCTCGTAGGCCTTGTCGATGGCCAGACGCAAGCGCGGATTGTTGGCGGAATCCCCGCCGCCGAGCCGTGCGGCAACAGTAATCTCCTTGATGAGCCGGGTGAAAATCTTGCCGCGCTTGGCGTCCGTCGCGGCTTTCTTGTGCTTGATATTAGCCCACTTGCTGTGACCAGCCATGATACCCGCGCTCCGTGTTGAAGTAACGCAATGTTACCACCCCGCATCCTGCGGATAAAGCAGGATAAACATTGTGAGCGCAACAAGTGATGGCGGCTTTATGCACAGCTGGTAATCTTGGATACGCGTGAACGGCCACTGGCACTGAGCACGATTTTGCGCCCGTGGCCGGATACTGCAGGTGCAGGAGGGCAAAGTGTGAAAGTGCCCGCCTGAAAAGCACCGCTGGCCAGTTTGGTCATGCCCTGCGGATCATACGAAACATAACTGCTGATGCTGGTGTTCCCGTTCAGAGCATAGCCGCTTGGCAAAGCAGGCATCTTGTGCACTATCAATTCACTGGCGGCCCGGTTTGCATCATTGTCTAAGTCAACGAATACTATCCAGCCCTGCTCCCAGCCACCCATACCGGCGCAGGTCTGCCCGTCAGCCGAGCTCTTGCACAGCACCACCCGCCGGTTGCGCTTGATGGCTTCCGATCGAGCGAGGGTCAGGGTGGCAAACATATCGTTGGCATAAGCTGTCAGACGGTTGCTGACCATCGTTTGGTTGAAGACGGGCACGCTGACAGCCAGCAAAACGGCCGATACGGACAGTGTCGCCATCAACTCGGTCAAGGCAAAACCCCGACCGGGCAAAGCGCGCCTGTCACGAAGCATGGCCATGGTTCTGATTGCAGCCCCTATTGAGTCAATCCACTGCGGCTATGGCAACAACGCGTGGCTTTTCCCGAAATACAGAAAGACGGAATGCCGGTATCACGACATCCCGCCAGCAGCAAGAAAAGGCCATCCCTCTCTATTTGCTGGCGATCAGTTTTTTATAGACCAGGAACCAGAGGGGTACAAATCGATGAGGTTGCGAGGACTCGGTGCAGTCGCGAGTAGCGAGGTCAACCCGGGGCAGGTATGCAGACGCTGGATTTAGGATGATGCTTTTTTTCTCACGTTTATATGAATATAGGCGATACACTTGGCAAACTGCCAGACTCGCCCGATAACCGGCGGATTTATTGGCATGAACGGCAAAAACGGAATGAATCAGGATTTTATTGTAATCGGTGCAGGCATCATCGGCTTGGCCACGGCAGAGCAATTGCTGGCACAAGGCGCGACGGTAACCATACTCGAACGCGGCGCAGTCGGACAGGAATCATCCTGGGCGGGCGGAGGCATTCTGTCGCCGTTGTGCCCGTGGGACTATCCGGATGAAGTGACACGCCTGACCAGCTACAGCGCAGCCTTGTTCGCCGCCTGGGCAGACAACCTGCACATGGCGAGCGGGATTGATCCGGAATATGAGATGAGCGGGATGCTGGTGCTGCCGCCGTTTGATGCGTGCGCGGCACAGCAATGGTGCGCGACGCATGGGGTCAAGGCGGAAAGAGCTTCTCGCGCCGCTGTGCTTGCTACTCCCACAGCGGGAAAAGAAACTGGGGAAGAAAGTGATGCGCTGCTGTTGCCGGAAGTGGCGCAGGTGCGTAATCCGCGCCTGTTGCGCGCACTGCGCAAGCGGGTGGAAGCACTCGGCGGGTGCATTATCGAGCAGTGCGCCGTACACGACATTGTGGCCGGAGGTGGCCGGGTACTGTCACTCGCCACCACGTGCGGTACATTCAGTGCACAGGGATACATCGTCACTGCCGGGGCGTGGAGCAAGCAAGTGCTGGGGCGGCACGCCCTTAGCCTGGATATCAAGCCGGCGCGCGGACAGATGTTGTTGTTCAGATTTGCTGCAGCACCGCTGCGCTTCATCCTGTTGCAGGGTGACTTGTACTTGATTTCCCGCCGCGATGGGCACCTGCTGGTTGGCAGCACGCTGGAAGATGTTGGTTTTGATAAGCAGACCACTATTGCAGCGCGCAACGACTTATTCGAACGGGCGCAAAGGCTATTGCCAGCATTGGCTAGCATGCCGCTGGTGCAGCACTGGGCTGGGCTACGTCCCGCGTCACCGCGCAACATCCCCGCCATCGGACGGCACCCGCAGTTGGACAATCTTTACATCAACAGCGGGCATTTCCGTTATGGCGTAACCATGGCTCCAGGCAGTGCCGCAATCCTGTCAAACGAGATGATCGGCGCGCCGCAACCGTTCGATGTTGCGCCTTACCGGGCAGGGTGGGGGATTTAGGCCACCCCGGTCAGCTTTTGGGCAGTGGAAATACCACCGCTTCAACCACGCCGCTCAGCTCCTCTACTAACACGCCCCCCTCCTGCTCCGCGCCGATTTGTTTCAGGCGTGATATGACTTCCTGCACCAGCACTTCCGGTGCGGAAGCCCCGGCGGTGATGCCAATGCGGGTTTTCCCTTCCAGCCATTTTTCCTGCAATTGCTCGGCACGGTCTATCATGTATGCGTCCACGCCGGCATTTCGCGCCACTTCACACAAGCGGTTGGAATTGGAACTGTTGGGTGAGCCAACCACAATCACCAGATCACATTGCTTTACCATCATCTTGACCGCATCCTGGCGGTTTTGCGTGGCATAACAAATATCGTCTTTTTTTGGTCCAGTTATTTTTGGAAAGCGTTTTTTTAAGGCCTTGATTACTCGCGTGGCATCATCCACCGACAGCGTGGTCTGAGTGACATAAGCCAAGTGGTTCGGATCCTTGACTTGCAAGTTGGCAACATCGTCTTCCGTTTCAACCAGGTACATGCTCGGACCGCCTCCCTCAGCTTGTCCCATGGTGCCCTCCACTTCCGGGTGGCCTTGATGACCGATCATAATGACCTCCCTGCCTTGTGCGCGCATTTTCGCCACTTCAATATGAACCTTGGTGACCAGCGGACAGGTGGCGTCGAACACCTTGAATTTGCGTGCGTCAGCTTCGCGCCGCACCTCATGCGAAACGCCGTGAGCACTGAAGATCAGGATGCTGCCACTTGGCACCTCGTCGAGATTTTCGACGAATACTGCGCCCTTTTTCTCCAGATTCTCCACCACGAAACGGTTATGCACCACCTCGTGACGTACGTAAATCGGTGCGCCATGCATGGTCAGCGCCCGCTCGACAATCTCGATGGCGCGATCCACCCCGGCACAGAAACCTCGGGGGTTTGCGAGTAATACTTTAATCATTGGTCATCCTCCATAAAAATCCGCTTTCATTCGGTGAATATTCTAAAGCATTCACGCACGCGCCAAGTAAATTTTCCCTTCATTTTCCCCTCAAGGCACATCAGTCCCGCTCGATGCAAGACCGGCGTATCCAGATTATTGCTCTGAGCGAACCCGGTCTAGTTGCTCACAGACTATTTTCACTGCCTGCAACATACGCGGTGTCTGTCGGTGCAGCAGATCAGGGTGAACAAAAAACAAATGCTTATTCCTCACCGCGCGTATCTGCGGGAACTGCTGCCACAACTTCCCCGCCCCGGATTCAGGCAGCACACCACTGATAATGGCCTGGGGATCGGCCTGCAGCAAGCTTTCTGCCGATATCGCCGGCGCCAGGATAGACGCGGCAGCGAATATATTGACGCCGCCACAGAGGTTGATGATGTCGCTGATGATATGGCTGCCATTCACCGTCATCAGCGGTTGCTGCCAGATCAGCAGAAACACGCTGACTTGCTGCCGCCCCGCATAGCTGCGCTTAATCTGTTGCAGTTCGGTTTCGTAAGCGCGTGCCGCCGCTTCCGCTTGAGTCGATGTTGCCGCCAGTTGGCCGGTCAGCCGCAACAACCGCGGAATGTCCTCCAGCCGGGTTGCTTCCGTGACAAAAACCGGCAAACCCAGCTTTTCGAGCCTGTCGATATCCGCAGCGTTGCCGCTACGCCATGCAATCACCAGATCGGGCTGGAGCATGACTATCCTCTCCAGATCGAGTCCGGCTGCGTCCCCAATTTCCGGGACAGCTTTGGCGGCTGCAGGATAATCACTCCGGCTGCTGACACCCACGAGTCTATCGCCAGCGCCGGCGGCGTACACCAGCTCGGTGATGTTGGGAGAAAGCGAGATGATGCGTCTGGCGAAACGCTCCAGATGGATGCTGCGGCCGCGATCATCGGTCAGGCTGAGCGAAGTATCTGCGGCGGCGGCAATGCCGATGGGTGCGCACGAAAGCAGCGGAAATGCCAGCAGTGCCAGAACACTACGCTTTATAGCGGACGCTCCTCTGATTTTGGAAGAGCGGTTACGGAATAGCCTGAAAATGACATTTGCCACGAACAATAACAATAGGATTATGCTTCCTGATCCTGCCGGTAGCGTCCGGCCAGCGCCGCGCGTTGCAGATAGGCTTCGCGCGCAATGCGGACATCTTCCAGAAATTGCGGCAACTCTCTGATCAGCAGTGCCTGCGGCCCATCCACCAGCGCCTTGCCCGGCACCGGATGAAAATCCACCAGCACCATGTTGGCGCCTGCAATGATGCCTTGCGCGGTGACATGCATGATGTCGAGGATGCCGTCCGGCGAGCAGGTGCGCGCGCCGACCGAATGCGACGGATCGATGCATACCGGCATGCGGGTCAGGCGCTTGACCACCGGCACATGGGCGAAATCGACAAAGTTGCGGTGCGGATCGGCCATGTTGGTCTTCATTCCGCGCAGCCCGAACACCACCTTGCGGTTGCCTTCGGAAGCCAGATATTCGGCTGCGTTGAGCGATTCATCCAGGGTAATGCCGAAACCACGTTTGATCAGCACTGGAAAATCCTGCTGGCGGCCGACGATTTTCAGCAGCTCGAAATTCTGCGTGTTGCGCGTACCGATCTGCAGCATCACCCCGGTAGGACTGCCGGTCTGATTGAGTGCCTCACGGATTTCATCGACGTGAGATTCGTGGGTAATTTCCATGGAAATGACCTTGATGCCGTATTTCCCGGCCAGATCAAACACGTAAGGCAGGCAGGCCTTGCCGTGGCCCTGAAACGCATACGGGCTGGTGCGCGGCTTGTAGGCGCCCATGCGGGTGCAGACCTGGCCGTGGTCGCGCAATGCTTTCATCATCATCTCGACATGCTCCGGCGTATCCACCGCGCATAATCCGGCGAATACGTGGAGCGTATCCTGGCCGAAGCGCACGCCGTTATAATCGAAATGCGTGGGACGGTCGTCACCCTTGTGCCGCCCGAGAACGCGGTACTCCTCCGAAACCCGCACCACCCGCTCGACACACGGCAAGTTCTGCATGTCCTCGAGGGACAGCGCCATGGTATTGCCGATCAGATATATCTCGGTCAGCATCTGCTCGATTCCAACTTCGGTATGCACGCGGGTGGAGATGCCCGGCATGTTGGCGAGGTGCGCCAGCAACTGCTGGTATTCAGGGCTGTCAGGATGAGCGTCCGGGGTCAGGATCAGTATCATGGAATGGTGCCAAATGGGGGTAGAGGCTGCGATAGCGCGACCGCGCAAATCAGCCCGAATTCTAACCGAAAAGACCGCTGCCTGCCACGCGCGTTGCCTCATAACAAAAGGATACCGAAGGTCAGGAAGATTGCCTCATAATTGAGGTAACTTTCAGCATAGAAAAGATAGCTCGTAATTTAGCA
>JAYSQR010000077.1:0-6348 GCA_043721435.1 Nitrosospira sp.
TAAACTGATTTCAAATCGGCACCAAAATAAATTGCTCTTCAAGCTGCGCCAATACTTGGTTTCAGCGCATAACTTCGTAAGTTAACCGGACACTACTGAATAAACGTATTGATCCAGCCAGGAGCCGTCATGTGTCGAATAATTCTTGCACTGTTGCTGAGCCTTGCGCTGCCGGTGGCGGCGCAGTCCACTCCACCCAAGAAACTGGTGCCGATACCGGAGCCGCCAGAGATGCCGCTGCCATCGCCATCGTCCGGCACGGAGCAGGATGCCTCGCTGGAACCCCAAGTCACCATTATCAAGCGCGGGGAGGACACGGTCGAGGAGTATCGCAGCAATGGCCGGCTTTATATGATCAAAGTTACTCCGCGTATCGGTCTGCCGTATTACCTGATTGATAACCGTGGTGATGGTACGTTTGCCACCCGCAGCGATATGGATCAGGGCATACGTCCGCCGATGTGGGTAATACACCAGTTCTAAAATTTCCATAAAGGACGGGGAAGGGGGTGCGGCGACTCATGCCACATCTTCCTTCCTATTCTCCCTACTCATGTCCGTTTTTACCACTGTCACCCAAGAGCAGCTTTCTACCTGGTTGAGAAACTATTCCCTCGGTACGCTGCTTGATCTGCAGGGAATCTCCTCAGGTATCGAGAATACCAATTATTTTGTTACCACCAGTCACGGGAAATATGTTCTTACCCTATTTGAAAAGCTGACTGCATCCGATCTACCCTACTACCTCAACCTGATGGCGCATTTGTCACGCCACGGCATTCCCTGCCCCAGCCCGGTAGCCAATATCGACAACAGATTCCTTGGCGAGTTGAACGGTAAACCGGCGAGCATCGTTACCTGCCTGCCGGGAAAATCACAGGAACATCCCACCCCCGCGCATTGTGCCGAAGTTGGTGCGCTGCTGGCGGATATGCACTTGTCCGGTCTGTCTTACCCCGGAAAAATGGAGAATCCACGTGGACCGAAGTGGTGGAAAAGCATAGCGCCTGATGTCATGCCATTTCTGACAATGGAGGAGGCGGAGATGCTCAAGGAGGAGCTGCATTTTCAGTCTGCACACCATTTTGAAGATCTGCCGCGTGGCGTGATTCATGCAGATCTGTTTCGTGACAATGTATTGTTCGTCGACGGCACTATCGGCGGCGTGATCGATTTTTATTTCGCCTGCAATGATGCGTTGCTGTTTGATCTTGCCATTGCTGCCAATGATTGGTGTCTGACTGAAAGTTGCGAACTGGATGAGGCACGCCTATTATCCCTGATCGAAGCTTATCACCGCACCCGTCCGCTTACCGCCATCGAACGTGATGCCTGGCCGGTGATGCTACGCGCCGGGGCTTTACGCTTCTGGATGTCACGGCTGTATGACTGCCACTTGCCGCGCATGGGAGAGCTAACTCATGTCAAGGACCCGGCCCATTTCGGGCGCATACTGAAAAATCATTCGACATTCTGCTTCGAGCTGGCGCAGATCTGGGTGTGAGCGACGGATCGCTGGAGCAAGAACGGACGGCGAGTGTTCGCCCTATTGGAGATACGAAAAATGGAAGCCAGGCAAGTTAATGCGAAGCAAGGATGGCAGTGGATCGTGAACGGTTTCTACCTGTTTTTAAAAGCCCCGCTGGCCTGGATCCTGCTGTGCACTACCTTGCTGCTGATCGCAGCCACGCTGGCACTTATTCCGATGGTGGGGCAGTTTTTTTTCACGCTGCTCTCGCCGTTATTCCTAGCTGGGTTGATGATGGGGTGCAAGGCGCTGGAACGAGGCGAAAAATTGGAGATTGCCTATTTGTTTGCGGGCTTCAGGAAAAACCCCATTCCGCTGATCACCGTGGGAGGAGTTTATCTGGTGGGGCAGGTGCTGATCCTGGGCGTGGCCATGCTGCTCGGAGGCAGTGTGATGATGGATCTGCTGCTAGACGGGAAAAGAGTCGACGAGAATGAGCTGAGAGGTGTCATGAGCAGCGGCCTTACAGCGGTGATGGTAGCGCTGGCGCTGTCCATCCCGTTGATGATGGCGGCCTGGTTTGCGCCATTACTGGTGGCATTCAAAGATATGCCCGCACTGGCTGCGATGCAGCTAAGCTTTTTTGCCTGCCTGAAGAACATCATACCGCTGCAGCTTTACACCATCACGATGGTGGTGCTGGCGGTGATTGCCGCAATGCCCTACGGCCTGGGATTCTTCGTGCTGGTACCGGCACTGTTTGCTTCGCTCTATGCGAGCTATGAGGACATTTTCGTGGATACAGTCGAGCCGGCATAACCCGACGAGCTGTCGCCAACTACTCCTTTCAGGCGGGAACCAACTTGGCGTACTGCAGCGACAGCCACTTTGTTCCGGCGTGACTGAATTTCACCTGAACACGCGCATCCGCACCCTGGCTTTCGCAACTGACAATCACGCCTGCACCAAACTTGGCGTGAGTTACATTCTGCCCCACGCGCCATTGCGCTGCTTCTGTATCCCGGACACTCGTGCTGTGATCCTGCATGCCGAATGCGGGCTCCCGTATTGCCACGTTCGACTCCCGGTTTCTGGTTTCTGCTGCCTGGCTCCGATACCCTGGTTTCTGCATTGGCTGTAGCCACTTCAACAGGCCATCCGGAATTTCCTGCAAGAAACGCGATGGAACATTGTAGCGAGTCTGGCCATGCAGCATGCGGCTCTGGGCGAAACTCAAATACAACCGCCGCCGCGCGCGGGTTAGGGCCACATACATCAAGCGCCGCTCTTCTTCCGGGCCGCCCGCTTCGTTGCGGCTGTTCTCGTGGGGAAACAAACCTTCCTCCAGTCCGCTCAGGAATACAGTATGAAATTCCAGCCCCTTGGAAGAATGCACCGTCATCAATTGCAGTGCGTCCTGACCGCTGCCGGCCTGATGCTCGCCTGCTTCCAGCGAGGCATGGGCAAGAAATGCCGTGAGACTGTCGTCCTCGGCTTCATGCACGAAGCTGGTGGCAGCATTGATCAATTCGTTCAGGTTCTCCAGCCGGTCAGCCCCTTCGCGCTCGGCGCGATAATGTGCCAGCAGTCCGCTATGCTCGAGCATATGTTCAACGACTTCCGGCAGCGGTAACCCTTCGCAACCCTGGCGCAGCGCCTCGATCAGGGCAACAAAGCTCTCCATCCCTTTCTTCGGTTTATCCGATCCCTTACTTCTGCCATGCAATGCTGTGACGCCGGGACTCTGAATAAGGGTTGCCCCATCGCTGCAATTTTGCTGCATCGCAGCCCATAACCCTCCCTCTTGGCGCTTGGCTTCGTCTTGCAACTGTTCCAGGCTGCGTGCGCCGATGCCGCGTAGTGGAAAGTTGATGACCCGCAGCAACGCATTGTCATTGTCGGGGTTGGCAATCAGTCGCAGGTAAGCCAGCGCGTGCTTGATTTCCTGGCGCTCGAAGAAGCGCATGCCGCCATATACCCGGTAAGCCAGTGCAGCGTTGAATAAGGCATGTTCCAGTACCCGCGACTGTGCGTTGGAACGGTACAGCAGCGCCATTTGTGCGAGTGCCACTCCTTCGGCGCGCAGCGATTTCACTTCGTCGACGATGAACGCAGCCTCATCGAAATCGGTCGGTGCGTTATACACGCGCAGCGGTTCGCCATGACCTTCCGAAGTCCACAAGTTTTTGCCAATACGTCCGCTATTGTTGCGTATCAGCGTGTTGGCAGCATCCAGTATATTGCCGTGCGAGCGGTAGTTCTGTTCCAGTTTGATGATTTTCGTGATGCGAAAGTCACGCTCGAAATCCTGCATATTGCCGGTATTGGCGCCGCGGAACGCATAAATGCTCTGGTCGTCATCGCCCACCACAAATACAGCGGCTCTGTCACCGGCCAGCAGTTTGAGCCACTTGTATTGCAACCGGCTGGTGTCCTGAAATTCATCGACCAGAATATGGCTGAAGCGCGCGCAGTAATGCTCGCGCAGAATCTCGTTGCGGATGAGTAATTCATAACTGCGCAGCAGCAGTTCGGCAAAATCCACCACACCTTCCTTGTTGCACTGCTGCTCGTAGACTGTGTAGAACTCAGTCATCTTGCGCGCGAAGTCATCGTAGACTTCAACCTGCGATGCGCGCAGCCCTTCGTCTTTTGCATTATTGATGAACCACTGCACCTGGCGTGGCGGGAATTTTTCGTCATCGGCACCGAGGCTTTTCAGAATGCGTTTGATAATTGCCAACTGATCGGCAGAATCAAGAATTTGAAAGGCCTGCGGCAACCCGGCATCCTGATGGTGGGCGCGCAGCATGCGGTTGCACAGACCATGAAAAGTGCCGACCCACATGCCGCGTGTATTGATCGGCAGCATCGCGGAAATGCGGGTGAGCATTTCCTTCGCCGCTTTGTTAGTGAAGGTGACGGCGAGGATGCCGTGTGGGCTGACTTGGCCGGACTGGATTAAATGTGCAATGCGGGTGGTGAGTACCCTGGTTTTGCCGCTACCCGCACCCGCCAGTACCAAGGCTGACTGGTGCGGCAGGGTGACTGCTTCGAGTTGTTCGGGATTGAGGCCGGAAAGTAGGGAAGACATAGGGAGAAGGCTGTTTCCGGGGAAAATTCAAAGCCGGAATTATACAGCCTTCACCGAACTACGCAGAGAACAGAGTGTGCAGGGATGTCCACGCCAATAAGATTGGCGTGACTGCTACTTCTTGCTTTTCGCCACCAGATCCAGAATCAGCGGCGTCAATATCAGTTCGATTGCCAGTCCCATTTTTCCGCCGGGCACGACGATGGTATTCGGCCGCGACATGAAGGAGTCATGAATCATGGCAAGCAGGTAGGAAAAATCGATGCTCTTGGGATCACGGAAGCGGATCACGACAAAACTTTCGTCCAGCGCCGGGATTTCACGCGCGATGAAGGGATTGGACGTGTCTACCGTAGGCACTCGCTGGAAATTGACGTGGGTGCGGGAGAATTGCGGGGTAATGTAGTGCACATAATCATGCATACGCCGCAGGATGGTGTGCGTCACGGCTTCCGCCGAATAACCGCGCGCACTCGTATCGCGGCGGATTTTCTGGATCCATTCCAGGTTGACAATGGGCACTACGCCGACCAGCAAGTCCACGTACTTGGCCACATCCGCGGTGTCGCTCTTGACCCCACCGTGCAAGCCCTCGTAAAACAGTAGATCGGAACCGGGTGCAAGCGGCGACCAGGGGGTGAAGGTGCCAGCTTTCTGTTTGTACGGTGCAGCTTCTTCATCATTGTGCAGATACAAACGAGTTTTGCCTTTGCCGCTCTTGCCGTATTCCTTGAACAGCGCTTCCAGTTTGTCGAATTCGTTGGCCTCGGGACCGAAATGGCTGATGGGACGGCCGTTGTCTTTTTCCGATTCGGCTACGGCTTTTTTCATGGCATCGCGGTCGTAGCGATGAAAGCTGTCGCCTTCCACCACCACAGCGGTCAGTTTCTCGCGGCGAAAAATATGCTCGAAACTGTTCTTGACCGTCGATGTGCCTGCTCCGGACGATCCGGTGACAGCGATAACAGGGTGTTTTTGTGACATGCGAATTTTCTCCTGAGGCAGTAATAAAAATCAGCGCGAGCATAAAATGCTGCTTACGAACCCAGCGACTTTAGCAGAGCGCCAAGTGGCGCAATAGTCAGCCTTATTTATCGTTATGATACGATTTTTGTTATGAGGTGAGCAAGAAAATCGGGGTGAAGCTTATGGAACCTGCAGCCACGAAAAAAATTCTCTCGACTGACCGGCTCCCGAAGTTTATGCAACGCCATGCGCGAAAATGTGAGGGTGTGCGCAAAACGGCAAGTGGCCGTCCTTCACGGTATAATCTTTTATACCCATCGAACAGTGACCAATTCCATGCAAGAAAAATATCATCCCCAGAAAATCGAGCGGGAAGCGCAGCAGCACTGGGAGAAAACCGCCGCTTTCGAGGCCGTTGAGATTCCCGGCAAGCGCAAGTACTACTGCCTGTCGATGTTTCCTTATCCGTCCGGCAAGCTGCACATGGGCCATGTGCGCAACTACACCATCAACGACATGTTGACCCGGTATCTGCGAATGCAGGGCATGAACGTGCTGATGCCGATGGGCTGGGACGCCTTCGGCCTGCCGGCCGAGAACGCGGCGATGGAAAACGGCGTACCGCCCGCCGCCTGGACGCGCGCCAACATCGCCGAGATGAAATCCCAGATGCAGCCGCTGGGCATGGCCATCGACTGGAGCCGCGAAGTCGCCACCTGCGACCCCGGCTACTACCGCTGGAACCAGTGGTTCTTCCTGAAGATGCTGGAAAAAGGCATCGCCTACCGCAAGACCCAGATCGTCAACTGGGACCCGGTCG
>JAYSQR010000078.1:0-17371 GCA_043721435.1 Nitrosospira sp.
GCGTGAACCAGCAGTTGCAAGCAATCGGCAACGACCCAAAACTTGTACGCTCGTTCTTTAAACATCCTTCTGTAGCCTATATTTCTGACTAATGAGTAAGACCCGGCTACAGCGTTTATATTATCAATCAATGGGGCATGTCACAAGCATATCGCGACCCAGACCACTACCTGCTCGATCTAAAGGCCAGAAAGGCGGCCATACGCGCGGAAAACGACTGGATTGAAAGACAGTCCATTGTGGCAGCGAGAGAGGCGGTCATAAAACACACCGGCTGCGAAGTCGAGACAGCGGAGTATAATTCCGGGACTTCAACGGTGAGGGTCACGGTGAAATGTAGGCAGTAGTTTTTTCGAGTACGCTAAAAGTACGCTAAATTTTTGAAGAGCCGCATAAACAGGAGACGTCTGGTGCCCAGAAGAGGACTCTGGGCACTTTTAGTGCCACTTGTAAGTGATCTCTGGCATATCCACACAAAACATCTCAAACTCATCGTAAGCTCCCCCGTCAAGTAGACAGTTCAGAAATAGAATTTCTCAGTGCGCGTAATTACTCACAGAACACAGCCGAGGGTTCGAGATGGATGGGATGGCGAATGTTGCTTCAAGATATAAAACGCACGTATCATTCTCCGCATGTCATTCGATCTTCATAACCTCGTCGGTTACGCAGCCGCCATTCTGACGACTGTGGCATTCGTTCCCCAGGCGCTTAAGTCCTGGGAGACCTGCGATCTCTCCGGCGTGTCGCTGCCGATGTACAGCCTCTTCACGATGGGGATGGTCATGTGGCTGGTCTATGGTGTCATGCTTTGGAGTTGGCCGATTATCATCGCCAACGCGATTACGATAGTCCTGGCAAGCGTGATGCTGGCGCTCAAGGTGAAGCATCGATGACCATCGAGTCCATCCCTAAATTTACCGGACCGGCAGCCAAGCTGTGGGCGACCATTCCCAGCCATAGCAAGAAGCTACTGCTCTCCAATGTCTGGTGCGGGAAGTGCCGTCATGAAGTGACGATTACCAATTTCTCAGGGATCGTCAAGGCGGGCGACTTGCTGCTGGTCGGCTCGTGTTCGGAGTGCCATGGTGATGTGGCGCGAGTGGTTGAGACGGGAAAGGGTGAACGCTTTGAGTAAATCAAAACTGACGGGTGCGGGTGACGCCGAGGTCATAGCCATGCTGGAACGCTATAAATGCCCCGTGCCGTTCCATGAGGTGCGTACCCGGTTTCTGGGTAACATCGCATCACCTGTCCTGGGTGCTTCACCGATGGAAACAGTCAAGCAGTTGTGGGGCGGGGAGTTGCCAGAATTCGATACCATGGAGGATTTGAACGAACTGTTTAACGTGCTGATCTCAGGCCTGTGGAATCGTCTGACGGCACACCAAAGCAGCCGCAATCCATTCCGGCTACTGCGTTTCGAAGTGGCCCAGATGCGCGCGGGTCTTAATCATCTTGCTCTAGTTCGCAGACAGGAGTTGGACGGCTTTGTCGAGGGCCTATTTGGGCTTAAGGAACATATTGATTTGCCTGAGCGCGCTCATAAAGCACTTGAAGCGCTTGCGGAGATCCGGGCCATGATGGTAGGAATCTTCAATCTGCTCGACGACTCAAGCAAGCCCGCGCAGCCCGATGAACTCAAGAAGCTGCTTCACAACATTCAGGAACTCACGATTATTGCTGAGACAGAAATGAACAAGGTGAATCTTTCGTGTAAACGTGCTCGTGGTCAAATGCTAGAGCAGATTCCGGCGACAAAGCCCACTTTGCATTAGCAGGGGATCACATGCGCGTTACCGCGTAAGGCCTGCCGGAAAAACAATGCAAGCGGCTCTTACTGCCTCGTGTAGACGACTTTCTTTGTGCCACCCTCGCAACTCCCAACCACCTGCTTCGCGCCCACTTGGTCTGAAGCTACGATTTCGAGAGTGTATTTCTTGACGCTTTTCGCTTCAACCTTGGCAGCGATTTCGTCTTTCAGCTCTTCACAGGATTTTGCAGCAAAGGCTTGAGTGCTGGCGAGGGTTATGGCGATGGCGGTTAGATATGCGATGCGCTTCATTGATGGCTCCTTGGTGGACGGCACATGAAAAATAGTACGCTTGAGTGTTGTTGCTGGCAAGGCTGCGTGCAATGAGGCATCTCACCTCGGCTCCAGCCTTTTGGGCTAACATTGCTACTGGGAGACAGCTTCGACCGTCACCCCTTGGCAAAACCGAGCCCAGCAGCGCCTGGCCAGCTACAGCCAATAAGTTTTGAGAACTACTTCTTGCCGCTGTTGACTGCGGCCTTCAAAGCCGCCCCAGCTTTGAAGGCCCCCTTTGACTTCTTGTAATATATATATGAACAGGTATAATTTGTGAATGGTAGCTAAATTAGAAAAGCCGCTTGCATGGATAGGTAGCAGCAAAAAGGACTTGATGTCGCTACCTATTGAGGTTCGCAAGTTCTTTGGTCATGCTTTAGATTTTGCCCAGAATGGCGAACAGCATGGTGCAGCCAAGGTGTTAAAAGGATTTAGTGGTGCTGGTGTGCTGGAAGTTGTTGAAAATGAGCAAGGTGGTACCTATCGGGCGGTTTACACAGTTAAATTCAAGGGAATGGTTTTTGTGTTGCACGTATTCCAGAAAAAGAGCAAAAGCGGGATTGCAACGCCTAAGCCAGATATGGACATTATCCATGAACGTCTGAAAGTCGCTGAAAGAATTGCACAGGAGATGCGCTATGAGTAACCGAATGATAGATGGTGTTGAGTTTGAAATGAGCTCAGGCAATGTTTTTGCCGATCTAGGGATTCCTGACGCTGATAAACTTAAAATAAAATCTGGTCTGGTAATTGAAATCACTAAGGCTGTCCGTAAAATAGGTCTCTCTCAAGAAGAGGCAGCCCGTCGTATGGGTTTAACTCAACCCAAGGTGTCTGGGCTTTTCCGTGGCGATTTTACCAATGTATCCGAACGCAAATTGATGGATTGCCTCAATCGACTGGGATATGACATAGAGATTAAGGTAAAACCAGCAAATGAATCTGTTGGTCATCTTATACTGGCTGTTGCTAGCGCCGGTTGAAAATGACCATCTGTGCCGGTGGAACATTGACCAGAAGATTGCGCCCTAACAGTTTGTCGTTATTTGCTTCCTGTCAGTTCGCTCATGATCAGTCATCGACCGGCAAACGACTCCAGAGTTGATCAATACTCAACCGGCGGTAACAACTTAGCCTTAGCCCCGTTACATGAGCCATTCATGCCGAACATCCTTGAACTCGCTGTTCAGACCATTCGGCGTGGGTAAGGTGAATCCACCTCCCCAAATGCAGGAGGTGTCCATGCCAACAGTTCAGCAAGCCTGCAAATAACCCAATCAGATTCCTGTTCAGTGAATGCCGCCGCACCGGCCATCAACCCTACATGGCAACGCAGGAGAACGTCCTCTTTGGTGAGACTCAAACTGGAAAGAATGGTTTGTGCGTGTTCAGTGAGCATACAGGCCATGTCTTCGCAAAGCTCATAACGGCCGACTACAACATCCAGCGAAGTGTTGGGGTTGAGGCGGCCAGCGGAGATGAACAGAGCCATGAACGACGGTGGAATTTCAATTTGGTTCATGTCCGACATGTTTCGATCATCAACGGGCAAGCAACATGACCCCATAAAAACTCAGACTTCATCGCTTCGCTCAACAATTTCAAGCTTGAACTGCCAGCCCTCAAAACTCATTAACATTTTACCGAACTCTTCCCACGAGATTTCGTGGCCATCGACAACCATGAGTGGCACAAGACCATTTCTATCATCATCCCACTCGATTCGACCCCGCACCGTCTCATCTATGACTTGAAATCCACAATCGCCATCCTTAATGTGTTTGACGGAAAGTGCTTTACGAATTCTCTGGATCAGCTTCCCAAGAAGAGCAAAAAGGTCATCTTCGGGATCGCCGAGTAGTTGGAATTTATAGCCGGCAGGATTCCCCTCATTAAGCTCAAAAGCCTCCAAAGAGACAATACTCCCAAGTAGGCATGTCTGAAAATGAAACCGGTGCTCATCACCCGCGCAGTCAGTAAGTCCAATAGGTGCGAGCTGGATATTTCCGAAATTGTCCAGACCGTGCAGTTCAGCCACTTCGGCGTTGAAGCATCGGGTGCAAAGTTGGCGATACCCAGCATCCATGGAACCATAGTGGACGGTGTCGTAGCCTGGCGTTATCTTGTTACACTCTTCGCAACGGTCCTGGTGCATGTTGATTTCCTGTTTCAATGTAACGATGGCTGTACGTCATCTGTGTCGCCGTGGCGCTATTTGTTTTCTAGCGGTTCGGTCATGATCAGTCGTGGATCGACATTCAACATGGATGTGGTCATTTATCCGCACCTCTGATGCTACCAAGGCAATCCTGTTCGTCATACTCAACTCAGCGCAAGAACGAGTCAGATAGCAGGTGTCGGTTTCTTTTTAGGTTTCTTTGCTTCTTTGTTTTTCTTTTGCTGACCTTTTGCCATGATGCTCTCCTTGTATTGATGATGCTCAGCACTTAGCTGATAGCAACCAATAAGTTTCAAGAATTACTTCTTCCCGCTGTTAACTGCGGCCTTCAAAGTCGCCCCAGCTTTAAAGGCAGGCTGCTTGGAGGCTTTGATCTTGATGGCTTCACCCGTAGCGGGATTGCGCCCATTGCGAGCAGCGCGTTTGCGTACTTCAAATGTGCCGAAGCCGACCAGGGCAACATTGTCGCCTTTCTTCAGGTTGGCGGTGATGATGTCAATCAGCGCAGCGATGCTGCGGTCAGCATCAGCCTTGCTGCTACCTGTCTTGGTTGCCAGTGCGTCGATCAGTTCTTTGCGGTTCATTGTGATTGCTCCCTATGGTGGTTATAAAAGTTATTGCGAATTACTGCTTCCCAAGCACCAGCAAGTATCTCGCCTTGAGGGTCCGGTAGAGTTCATCGCGGACATTATCTGAGCTCAAGTCAACGATATCCAGCACCTCGACCAGGTGTTCGTTGTCCTCGCGGCCATCCCAGACCTTGATGTAAGTTCCAGCCTTGTAACCGTGGTCCTGCCGGAAAACGTTGAGGACATTCTTTCCCGTGTACTGCTTGAATAGCTCCGTCCAGTTCATCCCGCAATCCAGTAACAGGGATTCGAACAGGGCCAGACTGGTTCGTTTGGCAGCGGCAAGGCCCACCAGCAGGTCGAGCTTTTCCAGCAGATCCATTTTGGTCAGCACGTAGTATTGATTATCAAACTGGACTGATTTCTGGAAGAGGTTGAGTTCTGCGGTCATTTCTATTTTTGCGAGCCTCGTGCTGCCATGCTTGCTCTGGATCACAGCAGACAGAATGAAGTGCCAGATGTCGACCAGTTCCATGCGTAACTGCGCCATGTCGCATTCCTGCTTCTTCCACCATTTCCACCCGTGATGCTCGATGGCCTCAACGGCTTCGACCTGTATGGCGCGATGCCAGTTGTTGTTAGCCGCTACCCAGTCAGGGTTGACCCTGCTATTCATGCCATCCTGCATTTCCAGCATGGATACGAGCTGAGTTTCGGTTAACGTATTTGGGTGAGGGTTCATTGGGGAGATACTGCCAGATTTTTCCGGGCTTGGGCAGAGGGGATTAGCATCAAGCGGATGAGAGCGGCCCAAAAACTAAAGCTGCGATGTTTTAAGCCGCACTCGTCAAAAAGGATTATCTTCGGCTCCAGAAATCAGGATTTGATATATGGGTGAGCGCCTTGATAGGGGTTTCGGTGAGTGGCCTGCCAATGTGGAAGCGGTCAGTCTAAGGGGAATGGGAGTAGTCGTAAGATGAAGGAGAGGAATATTTCCCCAAAAGTTACATTTCGCTTATATGTAACATCTTGCTGCTCGGCATAATGATCACCCCTCTCGCTTAATAAGCACTACATCTGCCCCAACCTTGAGTCTATCGAGACAGTCTGCCCATTGCTGCATCATTATTCGACGTTCCTTTATGAATTTTGTGCGATTGTAGGCAGTACCCAGATTATCGGAAACACGGTGCGCTAACTGATGTTCAATTATTTCAGGCGCAATACCGATTTCTTGGTGAAGGATTGTCCGTGCCATCGCTCTAAAGCCATGCCCAGTAATCTCAGTTTTGGTGTCGTAACCCATGCGTCTCAGAGCGGCATTCACCGCTGCATCGCTCATTGCCCTGCCATTGCTACGTGCGCCCGGAAAAACAAATTCACTATGACCGCTAAGGGCCTGCAGCTCACGCAAAATCTTCACGGCTTGCGATGCCAGCGGAACAAGATGGTCAGCTTTGGTTTTGGTAACAAAATATTTCCACTCGGCTTTGTCCAAATCGAATTCTTGCCAGCGTGCTTGTCGAAGTTCGCCAGGCCGTACAAAAAACATGGGGGCAAGTTTCAGCGCGCATTGCACGATAAATGTACCCTTGAAACCATCGATAGCACGTAATAGAGCACCAACTTCAGTTGGCTCTGTGATGGCTGCGAAGTGACCACCAACCGCTGCAGGTAGCGCGCCGCGTAGATCCGGCGTCGGATCACGCACAATGCGTCCAGTAGCCACGGCATAACGGAATACCTGACTACAGTTCTGGTGTGCTCTGTGCGCTGTATCCAATGTTCCCCGCCCTTCTATGCGCCTCAGTACAGCCAGAACATCAGGTGCGGTGATCTCCGCTACCGGCTTACCACCAATCCAGGGAAACACGTCATTCTCCAGGCGCTTGAGTGTCCGCCCAGAATGACTCGTTGACCATCCGGGACTGTACTTGGCAAACCACTCACGTGCTATGACCTCGAAACTGTTCGCCGCTCGTTCCACTTTTGCAGCTTTTTGTACTTTACGGTTCTCGCTAGGGTCAATCCCATTGGCAAGCAGCTTGCGCGCTTCATCGCGTCTAGCACGGGCATCCTTCAAACTAATGTCTGGATATGCTCCCATGGAGAGCAGCTTTTCCTTACCGTCAAAGCGGTACTTCAATCGCCATAGCTTGCCCCCAGTGGGCGCCACGTAAAGAAACATTCCTTTTTCATCTGCCATCTTAAATGACTTGTCACTTGGCTTGGCATTCCGTATCACGGTATCAGTAAGCGCCATTGGGGGTATCCATTAATTTAATATTGACTATACCCCCAACTATACCCCAGTCTGCGGCTGGTTTACAATGGACCCTTATGGACTGACTTGGACATGAAAAAGGCCAGAACCCTTGTGTTTATTAGGTATTCTGGCCTTGCTTGGACTTCCTTGGACTGTCTGTTGGTGGGCGGTACTGGGATCGAACCAGTGGCTTCCACCGTGTGAAGGTGGCACTCTACCGCTGAGTTAACCGCCCAAAAGAGGCGCAATTAGAGCATGAATCCTCAGTCCCGGTCAACGCAGCGGTAGCGCGAAAGGCTGCGATGCACCGGCATTACCCGCCGGGATCGCGTAAAATGGCGCGCTCTTGCAACCCGTTACAATCGGTGTTCCCATCATGATTCGTACCCGCTTTGCTCCCAGCCCCACCGGCTATCTCCACATCGGCGGCGCCCGCACTGCGCTGTTTTCCTGGGCCTACGCCCGCAGGCACGGCGGCAAATTCATCCTGCGAATCGAAGACACCGATCTTGAGCGCTCTACTGCGCAATCCACCCAGGCAATCCTCGACGGCATGGCCTGGCTGGGACTGGATTACGACGAGGGTCCGTTCTACCAGATGCAGCGACTGACGCGCTATCACGAACTGGCGGAGCAGTTGCTGCGTACAGACAGAGCGTATTACTGCTATGCCAGCAAGGATGAGTTGGAGGTGATGCGCGAACAGCAACGCGCGGCCGGGCTGAAACCCAGATATGACGGACGCTGGCGCGATTCCAAACAAACTCCTCCGGCTGGAGTAAAACCGGTAGTACGGTTGAAGAATCCCGCTGCCGGGCATGTGGCATTCGACGATCTGGTCAAGGGGCGCATTGTCGTGGCCAATAGTGAACTCGACGACCTGGTGCTGCTGCGTGCCGACGGGGTGCCAACTTACAACTTCGGCGTAGTGATCGACGACCTCGACATGAGTATCAGCCATGTGATTCGCGGCGATGATCATGTCAACAATACACCGCGCCAGATCAATATACTCAAGGCGCTGGGAGCGCCCTTGCCGCAATATGCGCATGTGCCGATGATACTGGGCGCCGACGGTGAGCGCCTGTCCAAGCGCCACGGTGCGGTTTCAGTAATGCAGTACCGCGACGACGGCTATCTGCCCGAAGCGCTGGTGAATTACCTGGCGCGGCTCGGCTGGTCGCATGGCGATGAGGAAATCTTCAGCCGCGAACAACTGGTCGAGTGGTTTGATCTGACCTCCATCAACTGTGCGCCGGCGAAGTTCAACCCGGAAAAATTGAGCTGGCTCAATCAGCAATATCTCAAAACGGCAGATAATGCGCGCCTGGCGAAGCTGGTAACGCCATTCCTCGAGACAGATGGTTGCGATACGGCAGCCGGACCGGATCTACTCAAGGTGGTGAATCTGCTCAAGGAACGGGTCAGCACCACGGCAGAACTGGCCGATGCTGCCGTATATTTCTTTCGCCCGCTGGAACCCGCTGCTGAACTCAAGACCTTGCATTTCAGCAGCGAAGTAAAGCCGGTGATAATCGACCTGATGGGAAAGCTTGCCGCAGTGGAATGGGACCGTCACATCATCCATGATGCCATCAAAACCGCCGCCACTGCTCACGGCCTGAAACTACCCAAGGTGGCGATGCCATTACGGGTGATGGTGACAGGTGAAGCGCAGACGCCCTCGATCGACGCAATACTGGAACTGCTCGGCAGAGCAGAAACGCTCAAACGGATGAATAGCCGCTTGGCTGATTTTCCCGCCTGAGCGCTTCATGCCGCCGGCAGAAACCGCCGGAACTGGTGCCTAAGGAACTGCCTTGATCAGCCCCGCTTTCACGAATGCTTCCAGGTAATCGCCGTAACCCTGCGCTGCCATCTCCTCCAGCGGAATGAAACGCAGAGATGCTGAGTTGATACAGTAGCGCAGCCGTGTCGGTCCAGGGCCATCGTTGAATACATGACCCAGATGCGAATCCGCATGCTTCGATCGTACCTCTGTCCGCACCATGCCGAACTCGTGATCCTGTTTCTCCACGATCTCCGCACCCGCGAGCGGGCGCGTGAAACTCGGCCAGCCGCTGCCGGAATCAAACTTGTCCAGCGAACTGAACAGCGGCTCACCCGACACCACATCCACGTAAAGCCCTGGCTTGTGGTTATCCCAATAGGCGTTGCGGAAAGGCGGCTCGGTGCTGCATTGCTGCGTGACCGTAAACTGTTCGGAGGATAATTTCTTCTTCAACTCTGCCGCGTCCGGTTTCTTGAAATTCTTCATGATGATAGTCTGCTGAATTGGAATGGGACTGTACTGGGGCACATGATCCGCGCTGCGCGCTGCTGCGATGACGCCAATCGCCAACAACACGGCGGCGGCAATTCCAGGGATTCTGGTTGGTTTCATATGTTTCATATTCTGCGCGCCCGTAATGACCCGATTGCACTAGAGAACCCGCCTCTAATGCAGGATGAGTCCTACTGAGCTGGTTAAAGAATACACCACTTTGGAAGTTTCAGTCGAGGCGGTGAGTGCAGGCTTGGTTGTTGCGCCGACATGGAAGGCGGGAGACTGCTTAGAACCACTATCCCATCAACGCTGATGGAGATACATCTGCTGCAGGAATGACTCCACATCCACTGTCACAAGGTCAGCCGGCATGGTTGCCTGCCTCTCCGTTGATACAAGCAGTTGTTGCTGACACACCAGGGCGACCGTGGGATTCCAGCCGGCGCACATGATCTCCTCGCCATACTGCGCTTCCATCGCATCGCATGCAGTTCCGTAGCTGTTCACGTTTATCACGATACCCATGGCACACCTCTATTTGCTTGCGTGGCGCCAAGGCATAAATCCTGCCCTGTGATTATCATATCGGCTGCTCAAGCAAATAGTTTAGGGAACCATAGGGTAATGCAGAAGGGAAAGTCGGAATGTGGGGAAAAATTCGGCAGAGGAAGCGTTGCGTCCGGGTTTCCATGTTATCGTTATATCCGCACACATCCACTCAAGTACAGGTAACCAAGGGGAAAATCGCCGATGAATTGCACTGCTGTCAGGAATATCAAGCACGGGGATAGATTTGGACGCCATTAAAACCTTCTTTCTGTTTGGCATCACTGCAATTGCAGAAATTGTTGGCTGTTACCTTCCGTACCTTTGGCTCAGGCAAGGCAAAAGTGTCTGGCTGCTCATCCCGGCAGCCTGCTCATTGGCACTTTTTGCATGGCTGTTATCCCTGCATCCAACTGCCGCAGGCCGTGTTTATGCGGCGTATGGGGGCGTGTATGTGGGAGTTGCAATTCTGTGGTTATGGTCGGTCGATGGCATTCGCCCCACTACATGGGATGTAGTCGGCTCATTGGTGGCATTACTTGGCATGGCAATTATTATGTTCGCTCCAAGAAGTGCCTGACAGTCACTTCAGATTGACCTTCTTTAGTCAGTGCCTGTAGCTTGCGCCGTTTATGTGACCGCTGCGGTTGCGGTTGCTGTTTCTGCAACTGATTAGCCTCCGGCAGCTCAGGATGATTCGCACCCGGTGCCCGCATCAGAGTGCTGGCATACTTGTCCGCCATTGCCGGATTCAGTTTGCGCAGGGTCGAATAAACCTCCCGTACCTTGTCGTGCTGGTTCTGGAAGAAATAGGCAACACCCAGGTTATTCCAGGCACTGGCATTTGCCGGATCGATGCGCACCGCCTCGCGGTAGGCCTGAATCGCCTGGTCGTATTGGTTGGAGTCAATGTAGATAATCCCCAGGTTATACCAGGCATCGGCATACTCCGGCTGGATGCGTAACACCTCGCGGTAGGCTTGAATCGATTGTTCGTATTGCTGGAGTTTGCCGTGGGCAATGCCCAGGTTATAGCGGGCATCAACATCCTCCGGCTGAATACGCAACGCCTCGCGGTAGGCCTGAATCGATTGTTCGTATTGCTGGAGTTTGCCGTGGGCAATGCCCAGGTTATACCAGGCGCTGACGTTCCCCGGCTGAATGCGCAACGCCTCGCAGTAGGCCTGGATCGCCTGCTCATGCTGCTTCAGGCCATCGTGCACAAGACCCAGGTTATACCAGGCATCGGCATACTGCGGCTGGATGCGCACCGCCTCGCGGTAGGCCTGAATCGCCTGGTCGTATTGGTTGGAGTCAATGTAGACAATCCCCAGGTTATACCAGGCATCGGCATACTCCGGCTGGATGCGTAACGCCTCGCGATAAACCTGAATCGCCTGCTCGTATTGCTTGAGTTTGCCGTGAGCAATGCCCAGGTTGTACCAGGCGTCGGCATACTCCGGCTGAATGCGTAGCGCCTCGCGCAAGGCATAGACCGCTTGGTCATGCTGCTTGAACCCGTTGTAAGCAATGCCCAGATTATTCCAGGCACTGGCATCCTCCGGATCAATACGCAGTGCCTCGCGGTAGGCCTGAATTGCCTGGTCATACTGCTTGAGTTTATTGAAGGCAAGTCCCAGGTTATGCCAGGCTCTGGCATCCTCCGGGTCGATACGCAGCACCTCGCGGCAGGCTTGAATCGCCTGGTCATATTGGCTGGAGTCGAGATAGGCCAGGCTCAGGTCATACCAGGCATCGGCATACTCCGGCTGAATGCGCAGTGCCTCGCGATAGGCCTGAATTGCCTGGTCATACTGCTTGAGGTTATTGTAGGTCAGCCCCAGGTTATACCAGACACTGGCGTTCTCAGATTGAATGCGCAGCGCTTCGCGCAAAGCGGGAACCGCCTGGTCGTACTGCTTGAGTTTGCCGTGGGCCACCCCCAGGTTATACCAGGCGCTGACATTTTCCGGCTGGATGCGCAGTGCTTCGCGGTAAGCCTCGGCCGCTTGCTCGTGTTGCTTGAGATTGCTGTGAGCCACTCCCAGGATGAGCCGGGCAAAAGCGCTTCCCGGCTCGCTTTCAACCCACTGCTGCGCAAGTTCCAGCAAACCCTGGAAATCTTTTTTCTTCAACAATGCCGGGGCGAGGCTGGACCAGTCCTGTCCGCTTTTTTTCATTACCACCGGTGCAGTCTGCGTCGGTGCAGAGGTGTTGGCGTAGACGACGGACGCCGTCGACATGAAGATTGACAGACTGGCAACAAAACCAAATGCAAAGCGCATGCTCATGACGCTCCCCGATTACCTGGATTAAAACTCAAAGCCCAATGCTCGGCACCGGATTTGTCCATGTGCTGAGTTGGTTGAAGAATACCTCATACGTGGTTCATCAGTCGAGGTGTTTTCTGGGCTGTGTCCGTGACTCACCCCAGGAGGCGGCCTGTCCGGTGGTTGATATTCAGACTGCTCCGCGATCACTATTCGCTTGAGCACGAAATATGCATTTCCCCGCGCGACCTATCGTGCCTGCCGCTCAGCCATGCCACTTTTCCCAGACCGCGCGCACCTGAGCGGCCAGGGTCATGGGGTCGAAAGGCTTGGCAGATCACATCCAGCGCCCCCAGCGATTTGTAATGGGCCACCTCCGGCGGCTGCACCTTGGCGGTCATGAAAGCTATTGGTACCCGCGCCCGAGGAGCAAACTTTCACCGTGAAACCGCCGACCATTTCCAGCGCCAGCTTGGCCACGGCCTGGATATCCGGCTCGTCCTCGACATACAGAATATTTTGCAGCTTCATGGTTTGTTTCCTCCTGGGTTTGATGAATTGATGCGGATGTTGATGGCATCGAGCAATTCGCGCGGCGACACCCGCGACTTGAGCAAAGCGGCTTCGACTCTGCTGGCTTCTGCGTTGCTGAGTTCGGTGCCCGGCAGAATGATTACCTTGGGCGCCAGTTTCTGTTTCTTCAAGAAGGGCAGCAGATCCCAGCCGGAGCCGTCCGGCAGACCCAGATCCAGAATCACCACATCGAATCGTTCCAGCGCAATCATCGCGCGCGCCAGCCAGCGTGGTCGCCAGTTCGAAGTCGTAACGCTCGCCGATCATGGCGCGGATCACCTGATGCAGATCGGTATCGTCCTCCACGTGCAGCACCCGCAGGTCAATCGCCGCCTAAAATCAATGTGGTCAGAGTCCCTATCGGCGATGATCCAGCTATTGTGCGTCTATCAGCCTGACTTGATAAGTTGTCTAAACGGATATAACTTCATCTGTTTTGATCGTGATTTTGCTGGACAGTACTTTATGAATCGGGCATTTGTTGGCGATTGCGATCAGTGACTTTCTTTGTTCCCCGGTCAGATCACCCTGGAGTTTGATTTTTCTTGAGATGCACGATTCCAGGCTACTTTCAGAATCGATATTTACAGCAACATCGGCGGAAAGCAGATTCCAATGCTTGCGGTTGGCATACATCTGCAGGGTGATAATGGTGCATGCCGCGAGCGCTGCCTCAAGAAGTTCATGGGCGTCCAGCCCCTCGTCGTGGCCGCCCAGCTCTTCAGACACACCCGAAATCAGCCGGTGCTTTCCGGCAGAAATTTCTGCGACCAGATTTTCTTTCCGGTGACCTTGAATCATCTCTTTCCCCTTCCAGATGTCGGCTCAGGTGTCGCTTCGCAACAGGTTATCTATCAATAAACTGGAGCACAAAACAGGTTGGTGGTTCCATGCTGTGACCGGCGCCAGTAAAAAATTTTCGTTACGCAACCGCTCAACGGATATTGGCATACCCCTGTTGCGCCTTCTCCAGGCGCTTGCGTGCATTCTCCATGCGCTCTTCCAGCATCTGCTGACGCTGAAAATATTCCTCCGTCAGGCGGGTGCCTATACCCGGCCCCACGATACCCAGCCGCTCCCCCGGCAGCGGCTCACGTCCGGCTTCGCGCTCGTTCTCGGCCGCGCGCAAATCGACCTCGGCGGCTTGCACCTCCCTGGACACTTCGTCCAGTACCTGCGAACGCTTGGAGGCGCGTCGATTGGCTCCCTCTACCGCTTCCCTTGAGATCGGTTGCACGCCTGTATCGTTGACATTGACTACAGACTTTTCGACCGTGCGCGCACCGGTCTGGGGCTGCTCGCCGTAGATCACGCGTCCGTCGGGCATTACCGATTTGTAGATGGTCGCACGGGCGCTTGCATCCGGCGCCGCTACCAACGCGCCGCTCAATACCAGACAGATCATCAGAGCAATGCGCATAATGAACCCCCCCGGCTCCTCATCTCCATGCTATCAGCTTTTCAGCGTTCTGCACCGATCCTGGAATATTCCACATGCTCACTTACAAGCCGCCGAAACGATTGCTGATCACCACCTCGTCCAGCGACAACTGCCCTGGACGCGGCCACGCATCCTGAGTCCGTTTGCCGATCGCCACAAACATTGCGATGACGTGATCCTCGGGCAGGCGAATGAGCCTGGCGACTGCAGCGGAATCAAAACCGTCCATCGGGCAGGAATCATAACCCAGTGATTTGGCCGCCAGCATCAGCGTTTGCGCCGCAATTCCGCAACTGCGCATCGCCTCATCGCGTTGAATCTGTTCCTTGCCGCGATAATATTGATCGATTGTCGGCAACATGAATGCCTGCACTTCGGCCGGAGCATTGCGCCAATAGCGATCCGGGATTTTTTCCCAGGCTTTGAGATCGGCACAAAGTATGACCAGCAAAGATGCCTCCGTGACCTGCGCCTGATTCCACGCCACTTGCCTGATCTGCTGGCGTAATGCCGGCTCATCCACCACCACAAAACGCCAGTGTTGAATGTTGAACGCGGTCGGCGACAGCAGGGTCAGCGACAACAGTTCTGTTACTTCCTCTCCTGACATGCGGTGTGTCGGATCGTAGCTCTTCACGGCTCGGCGTGCGCGGATAGTGTCGATTGTGTTCAAGTCGAACCCTCAGGTTATAAAGAAAGACCGCTGACCTCTTTGATAGTTTAACGGGTTCGGCCAGACAAAACCGTTGCATGGTCGATAAAATACCCGGCAACAGGCGGCGACAATCTATATTGAAAGCAGCGCTGCCTGAAACCGTTGGAATTCATCATTGAATCCAGGCTGAGAAATATAGGATGCTGATTGACAGGCCATGAGACCCTTATTCCATCCGAAACTAGTCAACGATCCTTTTGGCGACCCTGCGCTTTATGTGGATTGCCTGTTTGAAAAGCGGGCTTTGATGTTCGACCTGGGGGATATCCGGAAACTTGCTCCGCGCAAAATCCTGCGCTTGAGTCACATCTTCGTTTCTCATGCTCATATGGATCACTTCATAGGGTTCGATTGGCTGCTCAGGATTTCACTTGGCCGCGAAAAGGTGATGCATCTGTTCGGCCCTGCACGATTCCTGGAGCAGGTCGAGCACAAGCTGGCGGCCTATACCTGGAACCTGGTGGCGAATTATTCCACTGATTTCACCCTGGTCGTAACCGAAGTTCAGCAGGAAGGGCTCGCCAGAACAGCCAGATTCCGCTGCAAGACCGGTTTCCGCAGAGAAACCGAAGAAGAGCTGAGCATGATCGATGGGATCCTGGTGGACGAGGAAATGTTTCGCGTCCGCTGCACCCTCCTCGATCATAAGACTCCCTGCCTGGGCTTTGCCTTGGAGGAGAAGGCGCACATCAATATCTGGAAAAACTGTCTGGCGGAAATGGGGCTGCCAACGGGTCCGTGGCTGAATGAATTGAGGCAGGCGGTTCTGCGAGAAGAGCCGGACGATACGCTATTCCGCGTTTGGTGGAAGGAAAATCAGCAGATCCGGGAGCTGCATATATCCCTTGGGCAACTCAAGTCCAGAATTCTCCGCATCGTTCCGGGGCAGAAAATCAGCTACATCACCGACTTGATCTACCAGCCGGAGAATGTCAGAAAAGTGGTTGAATTAGTTCGCGGTTCGGATCTGCTTTTCATCGAAGCCGGTTTTTTGCAGCAGGACGCCGGGCATGCGGCTGCGAGGTATCACCTGACCGCCCGCCAGGCTGGTGAACTGGCGAAAACGGCGGCAGTAAGAAACGTTGTTCCGTTTCACTTCTCCCCCTGCTATTCTGGCAGGGAAACACTGCTGCGCGATGAATTGGCAGAATATGGCCCGATTTCGCCAGATGTTCGGCCTGTTTAAGATGGGAATACCCGCGTGTCAGCCGCCACAGGCTGTATGCCTGCCCATGATTCTAGGCAGCACATGCCTCGCGTTGATTCAGTCTCCGTTCGGCTGAACGCAGCATATCCAGCAGACCTGTCAACTGGGAGTGAAACCTTTCTCCGGCAATCAACCGGTACCACTCGTCGCCGTCCGGATCTTCCTCGTCGAGGTTGCGCCAGAACAGGTCGCTGAAGCTCCCGTATGAAACTGGTTTCCCCGCGAGCAGATCAGCCTTGATCCTGCCTGCCCAGGCATGACGTCTCTTTAGCAGACCCTCGGCACCTGCGTGAACCACAACAGACAGGTAAGAATGAATATCTGCCGGACAGCGAATCCTTGCAAGCTCGGAGATCCGCTGTCCGGCCATGGCACCCTCCACCAGCCTGCGCAGGGCTGTTGTCGAGATTTCAAGGCTGACGCCTGTTTGGAATAGGTAAATTTTATCGAGGTACATTGTCAGTAAGAATAAACCGGCCCAAGTCAGCAATCAGACTTGAAATCTTCGCCAAGGTTCATTTTTACCTGTCGCCATATGAGCAGGGACGACAACCAGACTACTCGTAACGTAGAAATTGCTCTGCCAGTGAATCGGCGCCGTGATGGCTGATCAGCGCATCAATCTCCACAAGCAAGTTGTCGTCTTCGTCCTCTTCTAGCACCCCATCGCCAACCAGACTGGCTGGCAAGCCCGAGGCAATGGCTTCTCTTACTGCTCCAAGAGTGGGTGGGTTTTCCCGGTTCTCGTCGTTCACCACAGCATCAATAACCCGGGAAAGCGGTTCGCTGGCAACAGCTTGCACAAAGTCGATGGCCAAGGCATCGCTATCAAACTCCTCGATCAACGCATCCAGTTCGTCAAGTAATGATTCACTGATATCAAAGTGGTGCATCTGCTCCGTTTCGGTGTATGCAGTAGGCAGCAAACCGGCGACAAAGTTACGTACCACAGCCAGCGTTATGGGCTGCTCGGCATCCGGATCGTTGACTCGGCTTTCGATGACTGCTGACAAGTTGGGACTGACGCGGGTGGCAATATCAATGGGATTACGGATCATGGCGTTATCCTCGGTAGCAAATTTAATGGGTGGTAATGCTTATCGTGCGCAAGGCTATCACTTACCGTACTGTCAGACCGACTGCCTCCTAGTATCTAAACACATAAATAACGAATCATATATTATACTGTCGCATACCCACCCCATGATGAGGAGCCTGCCATGCGACAG
>JAYSQR010000079.1:0-6208 GCA_043721435.1 Nitrosospira sp.
CAGCACAGCGGCGGGCGGATGCGCTTTCGCGTGGTGCGTTCGGCGAGTGACAGCGCGGCAGCGGACCTGATGGTCACGCTGAATTTGCCCGGCCTGCACAATGTGTTGAATGCGCTGGCGGCGATTGCGGTGGGCATGGAGGTCGGCGTGCCCGATGATCGCATCGTCAAGGCGCTGGCGGAATTCAAGGGTGTGGGCCGGCGCTTCCAGCGGCACGGCGAAATCGCTTTGGCCGACGGTAGGGGCGGCAGCTTCACGCTGATCGACGACTACGGCCATCACCCGGTGGAAATGGCGGCGACGATTGCGGCGGTGCGCGGGGCGTTCCCGGGCCGGCGGCTGATGCTGGCGTTTCAGCCGCATCGCTACACGCGTACGCGCGACGTGTTCGAGGATTTCGTCAAGGTGTTGTCCACCGCCGACGTGCTGTTGCTAACCGAAGTTTACCCCGCAGGTGAAGCGCCGATCGTGGCTGCCGACAGCAAATCGCTAGCGCGCGCGGTAAGGGTGCAAGGCAAGGTAGAGCCAATTTATATCGAGACTGTGGGCGAGCTGCCTGCTGCCATCCGTAGAGTGGCACAGGACGGCGATGTGATACTGGTGATGGGAGCGGGGTCGGTGGGCGGGGTGGCGCCCAGCATTGTGCTGGGGGATGGAGATACAGGGAGAAAAGCATGACACGCCTTGGGGTTGGAGAGGCAAGGATAAAAGCAGATGAAAAAGATCTGCGCGGCAGCATTACCGAATTTTTTACATCACCAGTCTGTTACAGGATGCGTGAATGGATATGACGGAACCCGATAAATTCACTGCTGATTCGTGCGTGCCTTCCAAAGAGGGGATGAAAGGAATCCTGTGCGGTGAGGCACGCGTGAATGAGTCGATGAAAAAGCATACTTCCTGGCGTGCAGGCGGGGAGGCGGAACGTGTTTATATCCCGGCCGATTTGACCGATCTTGCTCAATTCATGCGCGCCTTGCCGCGGGATGAGCCAGTGCATATGGTGGGACTGGGCAGCAATCTGCTGGTACGTGACGGCGGGGTGCGCGGCACAGTAGTGCTGCTGCATGCGCGGCTGGATGAGATGCAGCTGGAGCAACAGACCGCAGACGGAGGATTGATTTATGCCGGGGCGGGTGTGGCCTGTGCCAAGGTGGCACGGTACGCGGCAGTGCATGCTTTGGCAGGTGCTGAATTTCTGGCCGGCATACCCGGCACGGTGGGCGGGGCGCTGGCAATGAATGCAGGTTGTTACGGCAGCGAAACCTGGGAGATTGTCGAACGCGTACAGACGCTCAATCATGCCGGCCAGTTGCGGGTACGTCTGCCCGGAGATTACACAATCGGTTACCGGCATGTGGCTTTACAGTCGGAACCGGGGAACGTCGCTGATGAAGAGTGGTTTGTAGGGGGATGGTTCAGATTAAAGGGCGGCGATGATGCGGCATCGCGCAGGAAGATCAAGGAATTGCTCGCCAAACGTATCGACAGTCAGCCATTGAACCTGCCCAACGCCGGCTCGGTGTTTCGCAACCCGCCGGGAGATCACGCAGCGCGATTGATCGAGTCATGCGGGCTGAAGGGTTTTGGCATTGGTGGTGCGGTGGTTTCATCCAAGCATGCAAATTTCATTGTCAATACCGGCCATGCCACTGCGGCCGATATCGAGGCGGTGATTGCAGCAGTGCGTAGCGCTGTGAAAGAACAGACCGGAATCGAACTGGTGCAGGAAGTGCGGATTATCGGAGAAGCCAAGTGATTGGCGATGAATTCAGAAGTTCAATTATGAATTCTTCTGGCGGGAGCGGTCAGTTGTGAGTAATCACGATTTCGGAAAAGTAGCGGTTCTCCTGGGCGGCCGTTCCGCCGAGCGCGAGATCTCGCTCAAAAGCGGCCAAGCTGTGCTGGATGCGTTGCGACGCAGGAACGTGGATGCACACCCGTTTGACCCTGCCGAGCAACCGATGGAAGCGTTATTGCAGCAGGGGTTCAAGCGGGCGCATATCGCCCTGCATGGGCGCTATGGTGAAGATGGAACGGTGCAAGGAGCGCTGGAGCTGATGGGATTGCCCTATACCGGCAGCGGCGTCATGGCAAGTGCATTGGCGATGGACAAATGGCGCACCAAACTGCTGTGGCAGGCAGCGGGGATCAATTCTCCGCGCTATGCCGTGCTCGATGCACACAGCGATTTTGGCGCGGTGGTGCAGGAGCTGGGTCTGCCCTTGATCGTCAAGCCTTCACGCGAAGGATCGACCATAGGCCTGAGCAAGGTGACGGCGGCAGAAGATTTGCCGGCTGCCTACCAGTTGGCAGCACAGCATGACTCTGTAGTACTGGCGGAGCAATTTATCGAGGGGATGGAGCTGACTGCCGCCATTCTTGGCGAGACCCCGCTGCCACTGGTACGGATCGAAACAGCAGGCGGGTTATACGATTACCAGGCCAAGTATTTGTCCAGCGACACCAGTTACTTCTGTCCGAGTGGTCTATCCGCCGGACAGGAGCAGATGATCCAGGCGCAAGCGCTACGGGCGCACAAGATTCTGGGGTGTGAAGGCTGGGGCAGAGTGGATGTAATGCTGGATAAATCAGGCAAGGCATATTTTCTTGAAACCAATACCTCCCCCGGCATGACCGACCACAGTTTGGTGCCAATGGCGGCAAAGGCGGCGGGAATATCGTTTGAGGATCTGGTGGTGCGGATACTGGAGTTGGCGCATGTGGGATAACCATCACACGTTGCAGTTGCTGGCCAATCTGCTGTTTGCGCTGGCCGCACTCGCGGCGACCTACACCATCGGTTCATGGGTGGTGAATTCGTCAGTGTTTCCGTTGAAGCAGGTGAGTGTCAACGGCATTAACAGCGACAACGGTGAATTGAAGCACGTGACGAGAGAGCAAATAAATAGCGTGGTTCACAGCAAGATTGTAGGAAATTTCTTGTCTGTCGATCTGGACGCAATGCGTGCTGCATTCGAGAAATTGCCCTGGGTAAGGGTTGCAGGTGTGCGGCGGCATTGGCCGCAGACTCTGGAAGTAACGCTGGAAGAACATGTGGCAGTGGCACGCTGGGGTAGCGAGGCGCTGGTGAATACCCATGGAGAAGTATTTGACGGTGCTGTCACCACGGTTGAGGGGGGATTACCGGTATTCATCGGGCCACCGGAAAGTTCATTCGATGTGGCGCGGCAATACGCTGCTTTCAGCAAGTTGCTGCAACCGTTGCAGCAGAACATTACCCAGTTGAATCTTTCACCGCGCCGCGCCTGGCGCATTCACCTGGAGAGCGGGACTGTGCTGGAACTGGGGCGTGATCAGATGGAAGCGCGCCTGGCACGCTACGTCCTGGCGTACGACCGCAGCCTCGCACAATTGGATCAGCAGCTTTCTTATGTGGATTTGCGTTATTCCAACGGCTTTGCCGTGCGCATGCCGGAAGCGTTACAGCAGGAACCACGCAAACTAAATCTGAAAAAAGCAGCGTGAGATTAAGGGTCCGAAAAATAAATGAATAGAGTTAATGAAAATAAGAATCTGATCGTCGGTCTCGACATCGGTACTTCAAAGATCGTCGCTATCGTCGCTGAGGTCAAGCCGGAGGGCGGATTTGAAATTATCGGCATGGGCAGCCACCCGTCGCGCGGTTTGAAGAAAGGCGTGGTGGTCAACATCGAAACTACAGTGAATGCGATCCAGCGCGCATTGGAAGAAGCGGAGCTAATGGCCAATTGCAAGATTCGTGAGGTCTATACCGGGATTGCCGGTAGTCATATCAAGAGTTTTAATTCACACGGGACGGTGGCGATCAAGGACAAGGAAGTGTCGCGCATAGACGTGGAGCGGGTGATGGAAGCCGCCAAGGCGGTAAACATTCCGGCTGACCAGCAGGTGCTGCATATTCTAAATCAGGAATTTATCGTAGACGGTCAGGAAGACGTGCGCGAGCCTATCGGTATGAGCGGCATCCGTCTGGAAGTGAAAGTGCATATCGTTACCGGTGCAGTATCGGCGGCGCAGAACATCATGAAGTGTGTGCGCCGCTGCGGCCTGGAAGTGCGCGATCTGGTGCTGCAGCCATTGGCTTCGGCAATGGCGGTACTGTCGGAAGACGAGAAAGATCTGGGTGTGTGCCTGGTGGATATTGGCGGCGGTACTACTGATATTGCGGTGTTTACCAATGGTGCAATTCGCCATACGGCGGTAATTCCGATCGCTGGCGACCAGATCACCAATGATATTGCGATGGCTTTGCGCACTCCCACCAAGGATGCGGAGGACATCAAGTGCAGTTATGGCTGCGCTCTGCGCGGCATGGCTGACCCGCATGAAATGGTGGAGGTATCGGGCGTAGGCGACCGTGGTGCACGCCAGCTTTCCAGACAAACGCTAGCGGAAGTGATCGAGCCGCGGGTGGAGGAGCTCTATTCCCTGGTGCAGGCCGAACTGCGCCGCAGCGGTTTCGAGGAACTGCTTTCATCCGGGATTGTTATTACCGGTGGCAGCAGTTCTCTGCAGGGCATGGTGGAACTGGGTGAAGAAATATTTCACATGCCGGTACGGTTGGGATTGCCGCACTATCGTGGCGGCTTGGCGGAGGTGGTGCGCACACCACGGTTCTCCACTGGGGTCGGGCTGGTTATCGCCGGCATGGAACAGGTTCAGCGCCACCAGCACAGCCGGCTGCAGGGTAATTCGTTCAAGCAGGTTCTGGAAAGAATGAAGAGCTGGTTTCAGGGAAATTTTTAGGGTTCGGAATTAGGGATAGAAGAGTGAGCGTGCTGCGGTTGGTATCAAGATTGTCAGGTTTAGGGTTGAAAGTTTGAGGAAAATTTTTAGAAATTGCGTTTTTAATTCACCAAAGGAGAAGCATAATGTTCGAAATCATGGATACACAAACACAGGAAGCGGTCATAAAAGTTATCGGTGTCGGTGGTTGCGGTGGGAATGCGGTGGATCACATGATCCAGAACGGCGTGCAGGGTGTTGAGTTCATTTGCGCCAATACCGACGCGCAGGCATTGAAGCGTAATCAGGCGCGCACCTTGTTGCAACTGGGATCGGCCATCACCAAGGGATTGGGTGCGGGGGCCAACCCAGAAATCGGGCGTGAAGCGGCTCTGGAAGATCGCGATCGTATTGCCGAGCTGATCGAAGGTGCGGACATGCTGTTCGTCACTGCTGGAATGGGCGGCGGTACCGGCACCGGTGCTGCGCCAGTGGTGGCACAGGTGGCGAAAGAAATGGGCATCCTCACCGTGGCGGTAGTGACTAAGCCATTTGCATTTGAGGGCAAGCGCCTGAAGGCGGCACAGGCTGGAATGGAGGCGCTATCGCAACATGTTGATTCGCTGATCGTGATTCCCAACGACAAGCTGATGACGGTGCTGGGGGAGGATATCAGCATGCTGGATGCATTCAGGGCCGCCAACAACGTGCTATATGGCGCAGTTGCCGGAATTGCGGAGGTCATCAACTGCCCGGGTCTGGTCAATGTAGACTTTGCCGATGTGAAAACAGTGATGTCGGAAATGGGGGTGGCGATGATGGGCTCCGCATTCGCCTCGGGCATAGACCGCGCCCGCGTAGCAGCAGAGCAGGCGGTATCAAGTCCTCTGCTGGAAGACTTGAATCTCTCCGGGGCACGCGGGGTGCTGGTAAACATTACGGCCAGTTCAGGAATGAAGATGCGGGAAGTTCATGAAGTAATGAGTACCATCAAAGACTTTACCGCTGAAGATGCGACGGTAATTGTCGGCACCGTGATCGACGAGAGCATGGGGGACAACCTAAGGGTCACCATGGTGGCGACTGGGCTGGGTGGAGCAGTCGGCCGTACTCAGCCCAAGTCGTTGAGCATTATTCACACCCGTACCGGGACCGACGATGCAGTGTTGGTAGATGCGGCGAGTTGGAAGGAACTGGAGATTCCCGCCGCGATCCGTACCAACAGAAGGCACGATGCGACCGTGGAGGCGATGAAGCAATCCGGAGTGGATGTGCTGGACATCCCGGCGTTCCTGCGGAAGCAGGCTGATTGATGAAGGTTGATTAAGGGATGGCTGCCATATTGTGGCGGCAGGATAGAGCATTTCTAGGCGGTCGATCACATTACTCATTAGTCAGAAATATAGGCTACAGAAGGATGTTTAAAGAACGAGCGTACAAGTTTTGGGTCGTTGCCGATTGCTTGCAACTGCTGGTTCAC
>JAYSQR010000080.1:0-2527 GCA_043721435.1 Nitrosospira sp.
GCCTTGTTTCCCATTCTGTATTTCCTACCCTGGAATCCAATCCATGCGGGCATCGCAGCAATGTCGTTGGGTGCGATTGCTGCCGTACTATGTCGGCCCGATCTGAAGTTCAACACGCTGATCGGCGGATTATTGTTCTTTGCGCTCTACACGGTTTTCCTGCTGGCGCTCAAGTGGTCAGCACCCGGCTACATCGATCAAGTGTGGAATTTTGAAGCGCTGACCGGCGTGCGAGTTTACGGTTTGCCGTTGGAGGAATTGTTGTTCGGTTTTTCCTTTGGACTCATGTGGACGGGGATATACGAGCACTTCATGTGGAAACGAAGTGTTGCCAACTAGGGATCGCAAGCGTTTTCGCTCGTCGGTTGCAATGACAGTTTTGTGCGGCTGCGGCCAAACTCCAGCACCCGCGCGCATCACGGGACAAAAATGCCTGAAAACGCGCGCCAATATTGAATGTTGTCCGACTTCCTTCGGTGCAGTTCGCAATGAGATTGTCGAAGGAATCAAGCAGAGCTTCCCAAGTCGCGACAACAGAAAGAGCCAATGACACTAGCCGAACAAGAACTTGAAAGCACCATTACCGAACTCACTGCGCCAGGCAAAGGCATACTCGCGGTCGATGAAACTGTTGGCACGATTGAGAAACGCTTTGCCGATCTGAATATTGTGTGCACCGAAGAGACCCGCCGCGATTACCGCGAGCTCATGTTTTCGACACCCGGACTTAGTGCGTTCATCATTGGTGTCATTCTTTTCGACGAGACTCTCAGGCAAAAAAGCGGAATCGGCGTGCCGTTACCGCAGTTGCTGAAATCGCAAGGCATGGTGGTGGGCATCAAAGTGGACAAGGGTTTGGTGCCGCTACCCGGTTTTGCGGGCGAGAAAGTGACGCAGGGGCTGGACGGCCTGCCAGAGCGGCTGCGCGAATATAAACAAATCGGTGCCCGCTTCGCCAAGTGGCGCGCGGTGATTGGCATCGCCACCGACATCCCGACGGCAGCGGCGATTGCAGCCAATGCGCATGCCCTGGCGCGCTTTGCTGCCATCTGCCAGGAGCAGGGACTGGTGCCGATCATTGAACCTGAGGTATTGATGGACGGCGACCACACACTTGCCGCCTGCGCGCGCGTGACCGAAGCAGTGCTTCACGCCGTTTTTCACGCGCTATACCAGCAACGCGTCGCACTTGAACACATTCTTTTGAAACCCGCGATGGTGTTGCCGGGAACCACCTGTCCCACACAGGCTACGCCGCTGCAAGTTGCAGCGGCAACGCTCACCATCTTGCGGCGCACCGTGCCCGCAGCAGTACGCGCGATCAATTTTCTTTCCGGCGGGCAGAGTGAAACGACGGCGACGGCCAACCTGAATGCCATTAACGCCAACACAGTAAGCCATCCATGGAACTTGAGCTTTTCCTACGGGCGCGCCCTTCAGAATCCCGTGCTCGGCGCATGGCGCGGTGACGCGGCGAACAAGGAAAAAGCGCAGCACGCGCTATCCCATCGGGCGCGTCTCAATAGCGCGGCTTGCGAAGGCAAATACACAATAGATATGGAGAGCGCGACGTGAGTGGAAGAACGTAGCGTGAAAAACGTGAGCCCCTTGGCCGGAAAACCCGCCACATCAGCGATGCTGGCCAACATTCCAAAATTGGTAGCGGCCTACTACAGCGGTGTGCCTGACTTTTCCATTGCGGCGCAACGCGTCTCGTTCGGCACATCCGGGCATCGCGGATCTGCGCTGCAAAATAGCTTCAACGAGTGGCACGTACTGGCGATCATTCAGGCGATATGCCTCTACCGCGATGCGCAGGGTTTCAATGGCCCGCTGTTCGTCGGCATCGACACGCACGCGCTGTCCGCACCGGCGTATGCGAGTGCGCTCGAAGTGTTGGCGGCAAATGGCGTGGAGGTCATGATCGCAGCACACGATGAATACACGCCCACCCCGGTAATTTCGCATGCGATTCTCGCTTACAACCGTGGACGAATAACGGGACTCGCGGATGGCATCGTTATCACGCCTTCGCACAACCCGCCGGAGGATGGCGGCATCAAATACAATCCGCCCAACGGCGGCCCGGCGGGTACTGGCATCACTGGCTGGATTGAAGCAAAGGCCAATGCGATTCTCGAAAACGGTCTGCAAGACGTGCTTAGGATGCCGGTCGAAAAAGCACTGCGCGCGACGACGACCCACCGGCATGATTATCTCAACGCGTACGTCAACGATCTGGGCAATGTACTCGACATGGATGCAATTCGTGGCGGCAGTCTCAGCATCGGCGTCGATCCGCTCGGTGGTGCCGGGGTTCACTATTGGGCGGCGATTGGCGAGCGCTACGGTCTGAATATCACCGTCGTCAATGACGAAGTGGATTCGACATTCCGTTTCGTGCCTGTTGATTGGGATGGTCGAATTCGCATGGATCCGTCCTCATCCTATGCCATGCAGAATCTAATCGGTATAAAGGATCGTTTCGACATCGCCTTCGCGTGCGATACCGACCACGACCGGCACG
>JAYSQR010000081.1:0-16300 GCA_043721435.1 Nitrosospira sp.
GCGGTGAAAATACGACGAGGGATACGTTTCATGGATTCTCCTAACAAGTTGATAAAGTAACATCAACTTGCCCGTCCACAAAAGTGGGCCTCGCTCAGGGAAGGTATCGCTACAAGAGAAAGAAGCCCTCCTTGATACTTTATTCAAAGAACAGAAGAGAATCGCTACCGAAATTGAGAAGCTCCATGATCTGTATTCAAGTGGGGCTATCGACAAGAAAGGCTTTGGTGCGAAGTATCACCAATTCGCCGAACGGCAGAATCAGCTAGAGGATGAGATACCTCAAGTCGAGGCTGAGCGAGATGTTCTCAAAATCTCTTTGTTGTCTCAAGATGAAGTGTTCTCAGAAGCCAAGGACTTGTTCAGCCGCTGGCAGACCTTAGGGACCGATGAAAAACGTAGGATCATCGAAACCCTTATCGACCGAATACATATCTTTGAGGACGAAGTAGAAATCAAGTTACTCTACATGCCCACCCTAAAGAAGGGGGGTAGTAGCCCCCCTTCTTCCTCAACTCCTAGTCTTGGAAGTGGCAACAAAAGAGCAACGAATTCTCAGGGATTCATCGCCGCGATCAACTGGAAGCGGGCGGGAAAATCGGCCTGGCGCGCCGCGCGTGAGATCGTGATGTGACCCGATTCCAGCGGTTCACGTAGCACTTCCAGCACTTTGCGGTCGAACTCCGGCAACTCGTCGAGAAACAATACGCCGTTCATTGCCAGTGAAATTTCGCCGGGGCGCGGGTTGCTGCCGCCGCCTACCAGGGCTACGCCCGAAGCGGTGTGGTGCGGCGCACGGTAAGGGCGGCGTTTCCAGTTGGCGACGTTGAAGCCGCCACTGCTCAGCGATTGCATCGCGGCGGATTCCAGCGCTTCATCTTCGGTCATGGATGGCAGAATACCGGGAAAGCACGCCGCCAGCATGGATTTCCCTGTGCCCGGCGGCCCCAGCATCAGCACGCTGTGGCCACCCGCTGCGGCGATTTCCAGGGCGCGCTTGGCATGCGCCTGGCCTTTCACTTCTTCCAGGCCGGGGTAATCGGCGGCGGCTGCATCGGTTTCCGTCCTGGCAGGATAGAGCTGCAACAGCTCGCGTCCGGCAAGATGCGCGCAAATCTGCAGCAGCGAGGTTGCCGGGTAAACTTCCGCCTCTTTCACCAAGGCAGCTTCGGCGGCGTTTTGTTGCGGCAACACAAAGCTGCGGCCCGAGCATGATGCACCGTAAGTCATCGCCAGTGCGCCGCGTATCGGGCGCAATTCTCCGGTCAGAGCCAGTTCACCCGCCCACTCGTATTGAGCGAGTTTGTCCGAGGGGATTTGTCCGGTCGCGGCGAGTATGCCCAACGCGATCGGCAGATCGAAACGCCCGCTTTCCTTGGGCAGGTCAGCAGGCGCGAGATTGACGGTGATGCGCCGGGCAGGGAATTCAAATTGCGCGTTCTGCAGCGCCGCACGCACCCGATCCTTGCTTTCCTTCACCTCCGTTTCCGGCAGTCCGACGATGGTGAAGCTCGGCAGACCGTTGGCGATGTGCACTTCCACCGTGACCAGCGGGGACTCCATGCCGGAGATGGCGCGGCTATAGAGAATGGCTAGCGACATGGGGGGCTATCAGTCCCGGGTTGACATGCCAATGGGCTGGCGTGAATGTAGCCGGGTCAATCCACGATCAATTGATCATCTGCTTTTCCTTGTTTCCCGGCAGCTTCCAGCTCCGCCACCCGTGCTTCCAGCGCAGTCAGTTTCTCGCGTGTGCGTTTCAGCACTTCCTGCTGCACGTCGAATTCCTCGCGCACCACCAGATCCAGCCGCGCGAAGACCCCGGCCAGCAACACCCGCAGATTCTTCTCTACGTCCTTTACCGGACTCTGCGCCAGTAATTCGTTGACCTTGGTGCCGATTTCATCCAATACTTTCTGGTTCAGCATGATTTCCTCCGTGATTTCTGCTCCGTCACCCGGCCGGGTGAAGAGTGATGCTTGCGTGATAAAATCTCATACTTCTGGCAATTAGGCAATCGTGGATTGGTTATGGAACATTTGCAACGCCTGCAGTTTCTGGAAAGCTGGCTCAAAACGCAGTTTCCAGGCAAATCCTTCACGCTGTCACCGGCCTCCACCGATGCAAGCTTCCGCCGCTATTTTCGTGCGACTTTCAGTGACGGGACACTGATCATAATGGATGCGCCGCCGCAGCAGGAGGATTGCACCCATTTTCTGAGTATAGCCAAAACTTTTGCTATGGCAGCCGTGCATGTGCCCGAAGTGCTGGCGCAGAATCTGGCGCAGGGATTTCTGCTGCTCTCCGATCTTGGCAACACCACCTATCTGCAAGCACTGACTGACGATCCGGGCAGCGCCGATCAACTGTATTGCGACGCAGTGGATGCACTCATCAACATCCAGTTGGCAAGCCATCCAAGTGTGTTACCGGATTATGACGCAGCGCTGTTGCTGAGAGAATTAAATCTGTTTCCGGACTGGTATGTTGCCAAACATTTGCAGATAGTGCTGAGCGCAGACCGGAAAGCGGAGCTGGCCGCAGTTTTTACCCGAATTCTGCAAAACAATCTGGCCCAGCCCCGCGTGTTCGTGCACCGCGACTATCATTCACGCAACCTGATGGTCACGCTTCCCAACCCCGGCATCCTGGATTTTCAGGATGCAGTTTATGGTCCGATTACTTACGATCTGGTTTCGTTGTTCAAGGATGCCTACATCCGCTGGGATGAGGAGCGCGTACTGGACTGGTTGATACGCTATTGGGAGAAGGCAAAAAAAGCGGGACTACCAGTGGCTGGCGATTTTGCCGAGTTCTACCACGATTTCGAGTGGATGGGCGTGCAGCGCCACATCAAAGTGCTAGGCATTTTCGCACGTCTGGCTCACCGCGACGGCAAGGATAGCTACCTCGGAGACATGCCGCTGGTCATGGATTATTTGCGCAAGGCTTGCAAGCGATACCGCGAACTTAATCCGCTGCTGTTGCTGCTGGATGCGCTGGCAGAAGACAAACCGGATGCAACAATTGGCTATTCTTTCTAAAGACGCGCCATTCAAGGCGATGATACTAGCCGCCGGACGCGGCGAGCGCATGCGTCCGCTGACCGACACACTGCCGAAGCCGCTGCTGCAGGCCGGTGATAATTCGCTGATCGAATATCATCTGGAAAATCTTGCGTGCGCGGGATTTGTCGAAGTTGTCATCAACCACTCCCATCTGGGACAGATGATAGAGGCCGCATTAGGTGGCGGTGAGCGCTACGGTGTCAGCATCCGTTATTCGCATGAGCCGACGGCACTGGAAACCGCGGGGGGCATTGCCCAGGCATTGCCGTTGTTGCGAGATGGGTCGGCAAATGGGGTAGATGAGCAGCCATTCCTGGTAATCAACGCCGACATTTATTGCGAGTTTGATTTTGCCAAACTGCTGCCGGTTCTGCGGCGCATGCAGGCGAACCCTGAAAAGGCTCTTGCACATCTAGTGCTGGTGGACAACCCGGCACATCATGCCGCTGGTGACTTCGTGCTTGATTCCGGCAGCGTGGCATTGACAGGGAAAGATAAGCTCACTTTCAGCGGGATCGGCGTTTACCAGCCGCAGCTTTTCAGGGAGGTGGTACCCGGTGCGGCGGCGAAACTCGCGCCGCTGCTGTACCAGTCAATTGCGCTGGGAAAAATCAGCGGCGAGTATTATCCGGGGTTATGGATGGATGTGGGCACGCCGGAACGTCTGCGACTGCTCGATGCCCGGCTCAAGAGTGGCTGAAGCGATGCGGCCTGCTTTGCTTTATCCGGCAAATCCTGTGAGAATCCCTCTTCATGATCCCGATTAAATCTTTCAGCGAACGCCGCCGGCGTCTGGCCGCACAGATGCAGCAAGGGGTGGCGATTGTTCCCGCTTCGCCGGAGCGGGTGCGCAGCCGGGACGCGCATTATCCCTATCGTTTCGACAGCTACTTCTATTATCTGACAGGTTTCGGCGAACCGGAGGCGCTGCTGGTACTGGTAGCGGGAACCGCTGGGAGTGAACCTAAGCAGATTCTGTTTTGCCGCGACAAGGATATGGAGCGCGAAATCTGGGACGGATTCCGCCATGGCCCTGAGGCTGCACGCGCGGCATTCGGTTTCGATGAGGCTTATTCCATTTCCCGGCTGGACGAGATGCTGCCCAAGTTACTCGCAGACCAGCCTGCGGTATATTGTGCATTGGGGCAGGATGCAGCTTGGGATGCGCGCGTGACCGGCTGGATCAACCAAGTGCGGGAACAGGCGCGCAGCGGTGTCACTGCGCCGGCTGCAATTCATGACATTCGCCTGCTGCTGGATGAGATGCGTTTGTTCAAAAGTACAGAAGAGCTGCAAATCATGCGCCGCGCAGCGGAAATTTCGACCGGTGCCCACCGCCGGGCGATGCGCGCAACCCGGGCCGGATTGCATGAGCACGAAGTAGAGGCAGAACTGCTGCACGAATTCCGCCGTCATGGCGCGCAGGCACCCGCCTACACGCCCATCGTTGCGGGTGGCGCCAACGCCTGTGTGCTGCACTATATTGATAATAGCGCAGAGCTGAAATCCGGCGACCTGCTGTTGATTGACGCCGGCTGCGAACTGGACGGCTATGCTGCTGACATCACGCGCACGTTTCCGGTGAACGGAAAATTCAGCCCGGCGCAAAAGGATATCTACCAGCTGGTGCTGGCGGCGCAAGCGGCAGCGATCACCGCAGTGCGGCCAGGCAGCCCGTGGAATGCGCCGCACGAGGCGGCGCTGCGGGTGTTGGCCCAAGGTTTCATCGATCTGGGATTGTGTCAGGGCAGCGTGGACGCGGTCATCCAGTCGGAAGATTACAAGCGTTTTTACATGCACCGTACTGGCCATTGGCTGGGGCTGGATGTGCACGATGCGGGCGAATACAAACTTAACGGTGATTGGCGCGCATTGCAGCCGGGCATGACGCTGACGGTGGAACCGGGTTGCTACCTGCGGCCGGCGGATAACGTGCCGGAGCATTTCTGGAATATCGGTGTGCGTATCGAAGACGATGTGGCGGTAACGGAGAGCGGATGTGAAGTATTGACGGCGGCTGCACCCAAGACAGTAGCGGAGATTGAACAGTTGATGCAGGGATGCCATGGATGACAATGGGAAAATAATCATCAGACATATATCCCGGCATGCGAACACGGGCGCTGCAGAAGAGCAGATCGTGCACATTTCTCCTGTTCGCCGTTGGATGTTTTATCTGGCCCTGATTCCCGGAATCATCATCCTGGCAGTTCTGGGGATGTTCTTTTTTGCCGTTTTCCTTGGTTTATTCGCAATCGTTGCTGCCGGTTTCTGGTTCCGGCTTTGGTGGCTGCGGCGGAAATTGCACCAATCCATGGCGGCCGCAGAGGGTGAATATCAGATAATTGAGGATGCGGAAATTATAGAAACAACGACTGACAAGACAGAGGGTAAATGAATTGAACGCAAAGGTACTTAAACATACGATGACGCGCGATCATTACGACCTCATCATCATTGGCGGCGGTCCGGTAGGCATGGCGCTGGCACTGGCATTGCGCGGCAGTGGTGTGGCAGCGCTGCTGCTGGAGGCGCGCGGGATACCGGAAAAAACCGAAGATATGCGTCCCTTGGCCCTGTCTCACGGCAGTCGCCTGATCCTGCAGCGTCTGGGCGTGTGGCAGGCGCTGCCGGCAGTCACCCCCATTACAACCATACATGTTTCCAATCGTGGTGGTTTTGGCCGTACCGTATTGACCGCCGGCGATGTCGGGGTGCCGGCCTTGGGCTATGTAGTGAATCACCATGATGTGTTCCGGGCGATGCACGAGGCGCTGCAGGGTTGTGGCGTCGATTATCTGGATGGCGCCCAGGTGACACGGTTGGAAACAAGCACCGAACAGGGGCAAGTCGAGTTTCAGCATGGCGGCGTGACAAAACTGGCAACCGCAAAGCTGCTGGTGCTGGCTGACGGCGGCCGCCTCAGCGGGCAAGTCGAAGGGGTGACCCAGCACGTACATGAATACCATCAATGGGCAGTGGTTGCGCGCATCAAGACTGCGCTCCCTCAATGCGGCGTGGCTTACGAGCGCTTCACTCCCGATGGCCCGGTGGCGCTATTGCCGTTGGGCGAGTATTTTGCGCTGGTGTGGACTGTTTCTCCAGTAGCGGCACAGGAGATTCTCGGCCTGGACGACGCGGCATTTCTCGCCCGATTGCATGATCACTTCGGTGATCGCCTCGGCAATTTTGTTGATGCTAGCAAACGTTCGGGTTTCCCGCTTGCGCTCAAATACGCCGATCCTGTGACGGCGCAACGCATCGCATTGGTGGGCAACGCGGCGCAAACCTTGCACCCGGTTGCGGGGCAGGGTTTCAATCTGGGGTTGCGCGATGCCTGGGAACTGGCCGATGAGGTCGTTGCGTCAGTGGTTGAGGTCGGTATCCCCGCAATGCTGGCAAGATACCGCCACAAGCGCCAGATGGACAGCGGAGCAGGGCGGGTGTTCACCGATTCTCTGGTGAAAGTCTTTTCCAATGACGCTCCTGTGTTGCGCAGCATGCGCAGTCTGGGATTGAGCGCGCTCGATTGTCTGCCGCCGGTCAAGCGTTTCGTCGCACGTCGCATGATGTTCGGTGTAAGGGGTTAGCCATTATTTCCGGATTCCCGCAATAATTTCTTTCACTGTAATCGTCATGGGTTTAGAATTGCACCCCTTCTGCTCCTGTTTCACTCTATTGCGCTTACCTTACAATTTGACGAACCAGAACCATGCGGATCGGCCCCCATATTCTCAAGAATAATCTGATTGTCGCGCCCATGGCGGGGGTGACTGATCGTCCTTTCCGGCAGTTGTGCAAGAGTATGGGCGCGGGTATGGCGGTATCGGAAATGGTGTCGAGCAATTCATTGCTGTGGGGCTCGGAAAAGACCCGCCGCCGCGCCGATCATGCAGGGGAGGTTGATCCGATCTCGGTGCAGATTGCGGGTGCCGACCCTGCAATGATGGCTGAAGCGGCTCGCTACAACGTAGCGCAGGGTGCACAGATCATAGACATCAACATGGGTTGTCCTGCCAAAAAAATCTGCAACGTGATGGCCGGTTCCGCCTTGTTGCAGGACGAACTGCTGGTGGGAAGGATACTCGATGCGGTGGTCAGCGCGGTGAATGTCCCCGTCACTCTGAAAATTCGTACCGGCTGGGACACGCAGCACAGAAACGCGCTGGCCGTGGCACGTATCGCCGAAAATGCGGGAGTTCAGGCGCTTGCCATTCACGGCCGCACCCGCGCATGCGCCTATACCGGCAATGCCGAATACGATACCATCGCAGCAGTGAAAGCCATGGTGAAAATCCCGGTTATCGCCAACGGTGATATCACCACGCCCGAGAAGGTCAGGCAAGTACTTGCATACACCGGGGCGGATGCCGTCATGATCGGTCGTGCCGCACAGGGGCGGCCGTGGATATTCCGCGAGATCAGCCATTATCTTGCCACCGGCAAGTATCTGCCGCTGCCGGAAGTAAGCGAAATCCACCGTGTACTGATCAAGCATTTGCATGATCTTTACGATTTTTATGGTGAATATGCTGGCGTACGCATCGCGCGCAAGCACATCTCCTGGTACACCAGGGGACTGGTTGGCTCGGCTGCGTTTCGTCATGCCATGAACCAGTTGCAAACCACCGAGCAGCAGATGGCGGCGGTTAATGAATTTTTCAGTGAGCTTGCCAGCTATGGGCGGCGATTGACTTATATTGAGCGTGAGGAATTGGCTGCATGATCAAAGAAAACGAAATTGCCTGCTGCGTACGCAAGGCCGTGGAGAGCTATCTCAATGATCTGGGTGGTGAGAGACCTCATCCCATTCATGACATGGTGATACGCAGTGTGGAGAAACCGCTGATTGAGCTGGTGCTGAAATATGCCGGAGATAATCAGACTCGCGCCGCTGAATTGCTGGGCATCAACCGCAATACCTTGCGCAGCAAAATGAAGCAGTACCGGATCAAATAGGCAGCAAAACGCGCGGCCGGGTAATAAAGTAACGGCTCGCGCCGTCAACCCTCAGTTGTGTTCCAATAAATGACCATCAAACAAGCTCTGATCAGTGTTTCCGACAAGAGCGGCATTGTCGAGTTGGCACTTGGATTGCGCCAGTTCGGCGTGACCATACTTTCTACTGGCGGTACCGCCAAGGTGTTGCAGGATGCTGGTGTGGCGGTCACTGAAGTTGGCGATTACATCGGTTTTCCGGAAATGCTCGACGGACGCGTCAAAACCCTGCATCCGAAAATTCATGCCGGTATCCTGGCGCGTAGAGATATGCCGGAACATATGATGGCGCTGGAACAGGCGGTGATTCCAACCATCGAACTGGTAGTAGTGAATCTTTACCCCTTCAGCCAGACCGCGGCCAAACCTGGTTGCAGCCTGGCAGAGGCTATCGAAAACATCGATATCGGCGGCCCGACCATGGTGCGCGCTGCGGCAAAGAATCACCAGCATGTGGCGGTCGTGACTGATCCGGCAGATTACACATCGCTGCTGGCAGAAATGCAGTCAACCGGTGGCGAGGTGCGGCAGGAGTTTCGTTTCCGGCTTGCGCAAAAGGCGTTTTCGCATACCGCCGCTTACGATAGCGCCATCAGCAACTATCTTACTGCCATTGAACCTGACGGTCAGCGCACTTTTCCCGAGCAACTCAATCTCAATTTCAGTGTTGCCCAGGACTTGCGTTACGGCGAGAACCCGCATCAGCAAGCCGCATTCTATCGCGACCTTGCGCCCGCCCCCGGCAGCCTTGCCAGCTACCACCAGGTACAGGGCAAGGAATTGTCATATAACAACATCGCCGATGCGGATGCGGCGTGGGAATGCGTCAAGACATTCGACCTGCCCGCCTGTGTGATCATCAAGCATGCCAATCCGTGCGGCGTGGCCGTGGCCGCTACCCCGCTTGTCGCCTATCAACTGGCGCTTGCCACTGATCCGACTTCTGCTTTCGGCGGCATCATCGCTTTCAACCGCATATTGGATGGTGCCACGGCTACAGCGGTGATCAAGCAATTCGTCGAAGTGGTGATTGCGCCGGAAGTAACCAATGAAGCAAAACAGATCCTTGCCCAGAAAATCAACGTGCGCGTACTGACTCTGCCGTTGCAGGCAGGCGGCAATGCGCTGGACTTCAAGCGCGTGGGCGGCGGATTGCTGGTACAGACCCCGGATAATCTCAATGTCACTTCCGCTCAACTGAAAGTAGTGACCAAAGTGCAACCCACACCGCAGCAGTTGCAGGATTTGCTGTTTGCATGGCGCGTGGCGAAATTCGTCAAATCCAATGCCATCGTATTTTGTGCCAACGGCCAGACACTGGGCGTGGGCGCGGGACAGATGAGCCGGGTGGACAGCGCACGCATTGCCACGATCAAAGCACAGAATGCGGGACTCTCGCTGGATGGTTCGGTGGTTGCGTCGGATGCATTTTTCCCGTTTCGTGACGGGCTGGATGTGGTGGTTCAGGCGGGCGCCCAGGCGGTCATTCAGCCCGGCGGCAGCATGCGCGACGCGGAAGTTATCGCCGCTGCGGATGAGCAGGGCGTGGCAATGGTATTCACCGGGGTGCGGCATTTCAGGCATTGAGCAGTCACTGAAATAAGCGGTATCCGGTGAAGTCATATTATTTTTCTGTAGTTGATGGCATCACGATATGATGAAATTGCTCGTCATCGGCGGCGGTGGCAGGGAACATGCCTTGGCGTGGAAACTGCTCCAGTCGCCACGCGTCTTCAAGGTGTTTGTCGCTCCCGGCAATGCCGGCGTGGCGCTGGAAGACGGTCTGGAAAATCTCCCCATCACTGCCATTCCCGATCTGGCAGAATTTGCCAGAAAAGAAGGTATCTCTTATACAGTGGTCGGCCCGGAAGCACCGCTGGCGGCGGGCATTGTGGATACATTCCGTGCCGCCGGCCTGAAAATTTTTGGCCCCACCAGGAAAGCCGCACAACTGGAGGCATCCAAGGATTTTTCCAAGGCCTTCATGCAACGCCACGGCATCCCCACCGCTGCGTACGCCACATTCAGCGACCCTGTTGAAGCCCACCGCCATCTGGAGCAAAAAGGCGCGCCCATCGTCATCAAAGCCGATGGCCTGGCTGCGGGCAAAGGGGTGGTGGTTGCGCTGACACTGGCCGAGGCGCATGCCGCAGTGGATGCGATGCTGGTTGCGAATCAAATGGGCGATGCTGGCGCGCGGGTCGTGATCGAGGAATATCTGGAGGGAGAGGAGGCCAGCTTTATCGTCATGGCGGATGGTCACCATGTATTACCGCTCGCCACCAGTCAGGATCACAAACGTCTGCAGGACGGTGATCAGGGCCCCAATACCGGCGGCATGGGTGCGTATTCTCCTGCTCCGGTGATTTCTCCCCCGCTGCATGCCAGGATAATGCGCGAGGTGATTCAGCCAGTGATGAACGGTATGGAACAGGAAGGCGAATGCTACACTGGCTTTCTTTATGCCGGGCTGATGATTGCCAAGGATGGTGCCATCAGGGTACTGGAATTCAACTGCCGCATGGGTGATCCGGAAACGGAGCCGATCATGCTGCGCCTGAAAAGCGATCTGCTGACGCTGGTGGAACATGCGGTGAACGGAACGCTCAACCAGGTGGAAGCCGAGTGGGATCGCCGTGCCGCACTGGGCGTGGTGCTGGCGGCCCATGGCTATCCCGGTACCCCGCGCCAGGGTGATGTGATTAACGGTTTGCCGAAAACCACACTCGCCTCGGCTGCGCCGGAGGATATTCATGTGTTTCACGCCGCCACCAGATTGGGCGGGAAAGACGGCAAGGAAATCGTGACTGCGGGCGGACGGGCATTATGCGTTACCGCACTCGGGGACAACATTAAAATAGCACAGCGCCGTGCCTATGAAATCGCCGGACAAATTCACTTCGACGGCTGCCAGATGCGGTACGATATAGGACATCATGCTATCAGTCAGCGTCGCAAATAGCGGGCTTATGGACGACGCTGATCGCGACGCCGGATTGGAATCGGGGGATCAATGAACACTACTACTGCCCAAGTCAAAGAATTCCTGATCGGGCTGCAGCAACGCATCGTTGCAGGTCTGGAGCAGGTCGATGGCAAATTTTTCCACCACGATCAATGGGAGCGGCCCGAAGGCGGTGGCGGTTTAAGCTGCGTGCTGGAGCAAGGCAACGTATTTGAGCGCGGTGGTGTCAATTATTCCCACGTTTTCGGTGGCGGACTGCCGGCGTCCGCCACCGCTGCGCGGCCCGAATTATCCGGACGTTCGTTTGAGGCCATGGGCGTATCGTTGGTGCTGCATCCGCGCAATCCGTATGCGCCCACGGTGCACATGAATGTACGCTTTCTGGAAGCGCGCAAGGAGGGTGCAGAACCGGTATGGTGGTTTGGCGGCGGCATGGATTTGACCCCTTATTATGGTTTTGCAGAAGATGCCGTGCATTTCCACCAGACCTGCAGAAACGCGCTGCAGCCATTCGGCGGCGAGTATCACCCGCGCTTCAAGAAATGGTGCGACGAATATTTCTACTTGAAACACCGCAAGGAGCCGCGCGGTGTCGGCGGCATTTTCTTCGATGACCTCAGTCAACCGGATTTCGATACCTGTTTCAACTTGACTAAAAGTGTCGGCGATCATTTCTTGCCTGCCTACGTGCCGGTTCTGCAGCGGCGCCTGGACACGCCTTATGGCGAACATGAACGCGACTTTCAGGCATACCGTCGCGGGCGCTACGTGGAATTCAATCTGGTATGGGATCGCGGAACATTGTTCGGTCTGCAATCGGGTGGGCGCACCGAATCCATCCTGATGTCGCTGCCGCCGATTGTGAAATGGCGTTATGACTGGAGACCCGAAGCCGGCAGCACGGAAGAAAAACTCTATACCGATTTTCTGATCGGCAAAGACTGGCTATAAGGTGGGTGCAATAAAAAAAGATGATACAAAGGGACCCACGGGGCGATGAGAGCCGGTGGGCATGAGGATGTCCCTGGAAATTGGCGGCGCAACGCGGCGATAGGCGGAATTTCACTGCTCTGTATTGTTTCCAGTTTCAATGCGTTCGCGCAAACACCTCCATTTCAACCTGACGCTGGACAACTACAGCGCGATATCGAACGTGATCGTCTTCCCATAGCGCCTCGCCAGCCCGTCACACCCCTGATCGAGAAATTGGAGCGGCCCGCCCTGGCGGTACCGGAGAGTACCCGCTTTCCGGTCAAGGGCTTCCGCATCAGCCGCGCTACGGTCTTCTCCGAAGCGGAGCTTCTGCCTCTGCTCAAGGACTTTGTCGATCAGGATATGTCCCTTGCCGACCTGCGGCGCGCCGCCGACATCATCACCCGCTACTACCACGAACGCGGCTATTTTGTTGCGCGGACTTACATTCCATCGCAGGACATCGAGGGCGGCATTGTCGAGATCGTCGTACTGGAAGGCAAGGTTGAGAGCATCAGTATCAAGCCGGTCGGCGACGTGCGCTTGCAGGACAGTGTTGTTGAGGGAACGCTGCGTTCCGCACTGCCAGCCGATGGTCTCATCCGCAAGGATAATCTGGAGCGCGGCTTGTTGTTGCTTAACGATCTGCCCGGTGTCAATGTACGCTCGGTGCTTTCTCCTGGGGCAACGGTCGGCGCCTCCCTGCTGACGACCGAGGTGACGCAAGGCCCGCGCCTGTCCGGTCACGTCGACTTCGACAATTACGGCAACAAGTTTTCCGGCCCGTTGCGCTTGAATGCGGGGCTCAACCTGAACGACCTGACTGGCTACGGTGACCAGCTCAGCCTGCGCGTCTCGGATTCTTCCGGCGTCCGCCATGGCCGTGTCGCCTATCAACTTCCGGTTGGTAGTACGGGATTGAGGCTGGGGGCTGCCTATGCCGAGTTACGCTACGAACTGTGCTGTGAATTCGCCGCACTACAGGTTCACGGCAACGCCAAGGTGTCTAGCGCAACTGCCCTGTATCCCTTGATTCGCCGCCGCGACTTCAGCCTTTACGGCACCGCAGCCTACGACCACAGGAATTTCTTCAACGCCACTATCACCGGCACTATCAGTGACAAGAAGGTTGACGTTGGCATGCTTGGCATCCGGGGTGACAGCCAGGACTTCCTGGGTGGCGGCGGGATAAACACTTTCGGTGTCGCGCTTTCTACGGGGTACTTGAATCTCAACGGATGGTCTGCGGACCGCTCTGCTGACGGCATTACGGCCCGCACTCACGGCGACTACCAGAAACTTTCTTATTCGTTTATCCGTCTGCAGAAACTCAGCGAAGCCATCTCTTTCTACGCCGCGCTCTCCGGCCAGTTTGCTTCGAAGAACCTCGACTCTTCAGAGAAATTCTCTCTTGGCGGCCCGCTGGCTGTGCGTGCCTATCCCCAAGGCGAGGCTTTTGGTGACGAGAGCATGTTGCTTAACTTGGAGTTGCGCTATAACGTAACCCAGACCATACAACTCGCCCCCTTCTTTGACCACGGCCAAACTCGTCTGCATCGCAATCCATGGGACGGCTGGCAGGGAGCCAACACGCACATTCAAAATAGCTATGGACTTTCCGGTTACGGCCTGGGCCTCAACTGGAGTCCACCTGGCGGCTTCCTGATGCGCCTCGGTGTCGCGCAGCGCATCGGCGACAATCCGGGGCGCAGCATGAGCGGTCTCGACGCCGACAGCGCCAAGCGTAGCCCCCGGCTGTGGCTGCTTTTGGTCAAGCAATTCTAGTAGTTACATGGCTGACGAGCGTAGCGTACCCGCCGCCATATTCTCGTTTCAAACGGGAATCGCTTGAGCATAGGACATTCCTGCTCTCTGCATAGCAGGAATGTCCTATGCAGGGCTATTGAATACAGTAGACTTGTCCCAGACAAAAATGCAGTCATGTCCCATGACCATTTTCAATCCAGAATCTAATATTCTAGCGTGTATTGGGCGTCAACTGACGCTACCCTGAGATGTAACGAAGCATGCTTTGTAAGCAACAAATTATTCCGATGAAATAGGGTAAGCAGGCATTACGCGAAGGCGCAATGGCCGGAATATTTCTTCGCAATCTGTCAAAGATTACCCCAAAGGTCACGTCCCTAACGTCACTCCTCAACGTGCAGTCCAGTTCTACACGTCACTTGTTTTTCACCTGCCGGAATAGAAAGGAGCAGGGGGAAAGGAACTAAACAATCTTCTTAAACTCAAAAAGAAAATGGTCTTATATTTTAATTGGTTACGGTGTAAAATATAATAATTGGAAACATGAACGAAAGCGACTTTTAGAGGTGACCCGAAGACAACGAAGAAGGCGCGAGTCTTTTCTTTCTTATGAGTAAAGCTCACACACACACAGGACGCCGCTACCCCTCACCGTTCGGCTCTCCGGCGGTGGCAGGTTGATGTATACCTATCGCCCGCGGCGGTACCAGCGTCGGCTGGCGGCGCTGCTCATGTTTTTGGTGGGGGTGAACCCTGCTTATGCGCTGGATCTCAATGCCCTGCCTAATGGCGGTTCGGTAGCGGCGGGTGTTGCTTCCATGGTCCAGAGCGACAGCCGCCTGGACATCAACCAGACGACCCAGAATGCCAGCATCAACTGGGATTCCTTCAACATCGGCGCCAACGCCCAGGTCAATTTCCACCAGCCCTCGGCTAGCTCGGTTGCACTCAACCGCGTTGCTGCCTCGGCGGGGGCCTCCGAGATCTTGGGCCAGCTCAATGCCAACGGCCAAGTGTTCCTGCTCAACCCCAACGGCGTATTGTTCGGCCACAACGCCCAGGTGAATGTGGGTGGGCTGGTCGCTTCCACGATGAGCCTATCGGACGCTGATTTCCTCGTCGGCAAATACACCTTTCTCAGGAACGGCGCTGCTGCTGCCGTGATCAATCAGGGCACGCTGGCCGCCACCGAAGGCGGCTATATCGCGCTGCTCGCTCCCGAAGTGCGCAATGAGGGCACCATTACCGCCCGCCTCGGCACGGTGGCCCTGGCTGCGGGCGAGCAGATTACCTTGGACTTCTCCGGTGACCGGCTGGTGAGTCTGGCAGTCGATCAATCAGCCCTGCGTGCGCTGGTGGAGAACCGGCACCTGATCCAGGCCGATGGCGGCACGGTGATACTTGCCGCCAAGGCAGAGGGGAATCTGGCGGCAACCGTGGTCAACAATGAAGGCATCATCCAGGCGCAGTCGGTCACCAACGTCAACGGCGTGATCCGGTTGGCGGGTGGCAACGAAGGCATCGTCAACGTTTCCGGCACGCTCGATGCTTCTGGCAGGAACGCGGGCGAGACGGGTGGCAGCATCCAGGTGCTGGGCGACAAGGTGGGCCTGTTCGCCGGAGCAAATCTCAATGCATCAGGCGACGCGGGCGGCGGCACCGTTCTGGTGGGTGGCGATTTCCAGGGGAAAAACCCTAACGTGCAAAACGCCTTCCGCACTTATGTCGGTGAGGGTGTCAGCATTAATGCCAATGCCATCACCAATGGCAACGGCGGCAAAGTGATCGTCTGGGCGGATAACGCCACCCGTTTCTTCGGCAACATCAGCGCGCGCGGCGGCGCACAGTCTGGAGATGGCGGCTTTGTCGAAGTCTCCGGCAAGGAATATTTAACGTTCAAGGGCGCGGTGAATACGCTTGCGCCATACGGCAGAACTGGCATGCTACTGCTGGACCCGGCAGATATTATTATCTCAAGCGGTACGGGGGATGGCAACGATGCAGACGCTCTTAATAATTCATTCGCAGGCAGTCCATCGGGAGTAACGGGGACTGTTCTCTCGGGAGACACCACGCCGACAACGTTGTTTGAATCCGAACTGGAAGGGATTGCTGCGACAACGAATATTTCGTTGGCTGCGACCAACAGTATCACCGTCAACGACCTCACCGACAACAATCTGAATCTGGCGCAAACTGGTGCGAACTCCGTGTCCTTTACCTCAGGCGCAGGTGGTTTCATTATGTCGGGTGCCGCTACCGACACGATTACTACCGCCGGTGGTGCGCTTAATATCACGACGACCGGAGCCGCTACCATTGGTGGCCTTGCCACCGCGGGCGGACTTATCACTGTTAACGTTGGGGCTGCTTCCACGGCTTCCGGCATCATCAGCGGTACTGGCACCGCGCTGACCAAGGCGGGGGCCGGGACACTGACGCTGTCGGGCGCGAACACCTACACCGGCGTGACCACGCTGACGGCGGGTACGTTGCGGGCGCAGACCAATGCGGGAGCACTGGGCGCGGG
>JAYSQR010000082.1:0-5969 GCA_043721435.1 Nitrosospira sp.
GCTGTATCTTCTGGGCCCTGATGAAGGTGCGCAGCCCGGGATGCGGATCAAGTAGCAACCGGTGTGAGCCGGGGACGAAAGTAATCGCAGTCTAGCGCAATTTGTGGTTTACCCACAGGGCGGCAGTAAACAATAGCACCGCACCGCCCTGGTGCGCAGCCGCCAGCGGCAATGGAACGACCAGCAGCAGCGTGGCAATGCCCAGACTTATCTGCACCGCCAGCATGGCCAGCAACAGATTGCAGGCCAGCCGGGTTGAAGCCGGCAGCGGCAATTGTCTGGATTTGAACCAGAACAGCGGCACCAGAAACGCCAGCATCCAGGCGATCATGCGATGGTCAAACTGCACCGTTGCCATGTTATCGAAGAAGTTGCGATACCACGGCTCCAGCATGAATATCTCCGGTGGGATGAAGTGACCATTCATCAGCGGGAAAGTGTTGTACGCCAGCCCCGCGCGAATGCCGGCAACAAACCCTCCCGATAACACCATGATGAAAATCAGCGAGGTCAGCGCCAGGGAGAATTGGCGCAGGCTGCGCAATCTGTCGTCTCCCTGCGATGCGCTCGCAGGAAAAAGCAGCCCCAGCGCCACCCATAGCATTGCGGCATAAATGACGAAAGCCAGTCCCAGGTGAGCTGTCAGGCGATACTGACTGACATGGGGATTGTCCACCAGCCCGCTTTTCACCATGTACCAGCCCATCGCCCCCTGCAAACCGCCCAGCAGAAAAATTCCAGCCAGCTTCAGACCCAATGGCCGATCGATTCCCTTGCGCGCGACAAAATATACAAATGGGATGAAAAATGCCAGTCCGATGACGCGGCCCAGCAAGCGGTGAAAGTATTCCCACCAGAAAATGCCCTTGAACTCCTCCAGGCTCATGCCTTGATTGACTTTCTGGTACTGCGGGGTCTGGTGGTATTTTTCAAAAACCACCTCCCAATCATTTTGACTGAGCGGGGGGAAGGTGCCGACGATGGGCTGCCATTCGACAATGGAAAGTCCGGAATTGGTAAGACGCGTGACGCCGCCAACCACCACCATGGCAAACACCAGAGCACAGCAAGCCAGCAACCAGACGGCGATGGATTTTTGCATGACGAAATTATTTTGGGGAAATAAGTTGAAACAGATTTTCAGCGTTATTTCGCGCGCATCAGGCGTTGCTTGTCACGCACCCATTCTTTCTGCTTCTCGGATTCACGTTTGTCGTGCTGTTTCTTGCCTTTGGCCAGACCGATTTCAAGTTTGATCTTGCCGGCCTTGTAGTGCATATCCAGCGGCACCAGCGTGTAGCCAGCGCGCTCCACTCTGCCAATGAGCCGTTCGATTTCCCCGGCATGCAGCAACAGTTTGCGAGTGCGTACCGGATCCGGGTCGATATGCGTCGACGCAGTCGGCAATGCACTGATGTGGCAGCCGATGAGAAACAGTTCACCATTACGGACAATGACATAGGCTTCTTTGATCTGCACCCGTCCCGCACGAATCGCCTTGACTTCCCAGCCTTCGAGGATCACGCCTGTCTCGTATTTTTCCTCGATAAAATAATCGTGAAAAGCTTTCTTATTCTGGACGATACTCATGTAGGAGACGAAAGCTGGTGAGTTTCACGCGGGTTTCGTGTATTTTAACAGCTTTTCCACGCCGCCTCAGCAGATCAGGCGGTTAATCTTATGGCTGAAATTGAAAAATCGGTTCTGGTAGGCTACTCGGCGAGCCGCATGTTCGCACTGGTAGATGCCGTCGAGGACTATCCCAAGTTCCTGCCCTGGTGCGGGGGGTCGTCTGTGATACCACAAGATGAGCGCATCACCCATGCGACCGTCATGATTAATTATCTTCACGTCAAGCACAGCTTCACTACCGAGAACACCCGGCAACCGTCGAAACTGATTGAAATGACGCTGCTGGACGGCCCCTTCGAACATCTGGATGGCCACTGGCGCTTTGTGCCTCTGTCAGAGGACGCCTGCAAGGTGGAATTCCGTTTGCATTACACGTTCTCGCACAAAATACTGGAGAAGCTGGTAGGGCCGGTGTTTTTCATTATTGCCAACAACTTCGTGGAAGCCTTCATCCAGCGTGCAGAAGAGGTCTACGGCCAAACGTGAACGGACAGATTGAGATCGAACTCGTCTATGCGCTGCCGCATGAGCAGATTGTGCGGCAACTGAACGTACCTGCTGGCACGATGGCGAGACAAGCGGTAGAGCTTTCCGGGATCAGCGGAATGTTCCCCGAGATCGATTTATCACAGAGCAAGCTGGGTATATTCGGCAAACTGGTCAAACCCGAGACGATCCTGCGCGATCGCGACCGGGTGGAAATCTACCGGCCGCTGTCAGTCGACCCCAAGGAAGCGCGCAGAAAGCGCGCGGAAGAAGCCAAGGCGAGGAGGAGCGGCGCGACGAAGACCCTTCATCTGCAGTAAGCGGCAATATCCTTCTGTGCCTCGTCGATACCTTTCTGGCGAGCGGCATCATCGGCAAAAACAACACCTCCCGCACCGTCAGGCAGACTCACACGCGGAGAGTCGCGGAATACTTTCAATTTGGAGTTGGCCTGGATGCATCTCTCCTTATTCCGTTCGGCTTCAGCCTGTCGTTCGATTTCGGCCTTTTCCTCGGCAGCGCGGCGTTTCTTGAATTCCAATTCTTTCTCAGCCAGGCCTGCGGGTGCACTCGTCTTGCCAGCGCCTGGCTGCGCGGGTCTGGATTTGATATTCAGCTTCTCTTCGGTTGTGGCAGCTCCTGGCGGCGCTGGCTGGTCGCTATACTGAGTGGTGCCGTTTTTATCCACCCATTTATAGAACTGCCCATGGGCGGCGAGGCTGAAAGAAAACAACAAAACTGACAACATGAGGTAGCGCATGGTTTCTCCCGCTTTTACACAGAATGCTGTCTGCCGATTCCCCGGACAACGACAGATTATTAACTTTGCTTTGGAAAATAGTGTGTTTTCGCTATCTGGTCAATGGATTTCCGGGCATCGGCAGAAATTACGATCGACAGGTTCGTTTGCCTGCAATCCTTGGGTTTAGCTATAATGCTGCTTTGTAAAGGATCATTATCATGCGACTGGTTCAGAAAGCACTAACCTTTGACGATGTTTTGCTGCTTCCCGCTCACTCCATAGTTCTGCCGCGCGACGTAAAACTTGCCACCAAACTGACCCGCAACATTTCTCTCAATATTCCGCTGGTATCAGCCGCCATGGATACGGTTACCGAGTCGCGGCTTGCCATTGCCCTTGCCCAGGAGGGGGGCATCGGCATCATCCACAAGAATATGCCGACAGAATCTCAGGCAGCCCATGTCGCCAAGGTCAAGCGCTTTGAAAGCGGCGTGGTGAAAGACCCGATCACCATTCCTCCGAGCATGACAGTGCGGGAAGTGCTCAACCTCACCCGTCAATACAAGATCTCGGGTCTGCCGGTAGTGGAAGGTTCCAGAGTGGTTGGCATCGTCACCAACCGGGACCTGCGCTTTGAAACCAACCTGGACCAGCCCATCAGAAACATCATGACGCCGAAAGAGCGACTGGTAACGGTGAAGGAAGGTACCAGCCGTGAAGAAGCAATGGCGCTGCTGCACCAGCACCGGTTGGAGAGAGTGCTGGTGGTGAATACCGATTTCGAGTTGTGCGGACTGATCACCGTCAAGGATATCATCAAGACATCCGAACACCCCAACGCCTGCAAGGATGAGCTCGGACGTCTGCGTGTAGGTGCCGCCATCGGCGTGGGCGAAGGCAGCGACGAACGCGCCGAAGCGCTGGCCGAAGCGGGTGTGGACGTGCTCATCGTGGATACTGCACACGGTCATTCCCAGGGCGTGCTTGAGCGGGTGCAATGGGTCAAGAAACGCTTTCCGCATATCCAGGTCATTGGCGGCAACATTGCCACTGCTGCCGCTGCCAAAGCGCTGGTGGATTACGGTGCTGACGGTGTGAAAGTCGGAATCGGTCCCGGATCGATTTGTACCACGCGCATCGTTGCCGGGGTAGGAGTGCCGCAAATTACCGCAATCCAGAATGTAGCCACTGCGCTGAGCGGATCGGGGGTACCGATGATCGCCGATGGTGGCATCCGCTACTCCGGTGATATCGCCAAGGCGATCGCCGCCGGTGCTGACTCGGTCATGCTGGGCGGATTATTTGCAGGCACCGAGGAGTCACCCGGAGATATCGAACTGTTTCAGGGACGCTCCTACAAAACCTACCGTGGCATGGGTTCACTTTCCGCCATGCAGCAAGGCTCTAGCGACCGTTATTTCCAGCAGGCCGAGCAGGACGCTGAGAAGCTGGTACCTGAAGGCGTGGAAGGGCGCGTCCCCTTCAAAGGCAGCGTAATCGCGGTAATCCACCAGCTCATAGGCGGTGTGCGCTCAGGCATGGGTTATCTCGGCTGCGGCACAATTGACGAAATGCACAGCAAAGCCGAGTTTATTGAAATCACCTCCGCTGGTATCCGGGAATCCCACGTGCATAACGTGCAGATCACCAAGGAAGCACCGAATTATCACGTGGAATAGGGGTTGACCCCTGAGATGCACCAGAAGATCCTCATCCTCGATTTCGGCTCTCAGTACACGCAGCTGATCGCCCGCCGGGTGCGAGAGACCAACGTCTATTGCGAGCTTCATCCCTACGACGTAACCGATCAATTCATCCGCGAATTCTCTCCCAGAGGCGTCATCCTCTCCGGCGGTCCCGCCTCCGTCACCGAAGAAGAAACACCGCGTGCCCCGCAAAGCGTATTCGAGCTGGGCATCCCGGTACTGGGCATCTGCTACGGCATGCAGACCATGGCGGCGCAACTGGGTGGTGCGGTCGAAACTTCCAAAGTCCGCGAATTCGGTTACGCTGAGATACAGGCGCAAGGAGATACTGCGCTACTAAAGGACATGCATGACCGTGCCGATACGCAAGGTTACGGCTTTCTGGATGTGTGGATGAGTCACGGCGACAAAGTGACTGCGCTGCCTCCCGGCTTTAAGGTGATGGCAAGTAATGCGGCCTCACCCATCGCAGCCATGGCCGATGAAGCGCACAAATTCTACGGCGTGCAATTCCACCCTGAAGTCACCCACACTCTGCAGGGCAAGGCCATCATCGAGCGGTTCGTCCATGATATTTGCGGTGTCGGTTATGACTGGAACATGCCCGATTACGTGGAAGAAGCAATCGGCAGAATCCGCTCCAAAGTAGGCGATGACGAAGTCATTCTGGGTCTGTCGGGTGGCGTGGATTCATCGGTGGCGGCAGCGCTGATCCAGCGTGCCATCGGTGAACAGCTCACCTGCGTATTCGTGGACAATGGCTTGCTACGGCTGAATGAGGCTGAGCAGGTAATGGACACCTTCTCCAGGAATCTGGGGTTGAAAGTTATCCACGTCGATGCGAGCGAGGAATTTCTCAAGCACCTGCAAGGTATCACCGACCCGGAGCAGAAGCGCCGCATTATCGGGCGCGAATTTGTCGAAGTGTTTCAGCGCGAATCAGCCAAAATAGCCAATGCCAAGTGGCTTGCACAGGGAACGATTTATCCTGATGTAATCGAATCCGCCGGCGGCAAAACCAAAAAAGCGCACACCATTAAATCGCACCACAATGTCGGCGGTCTGCCCGATACGCTGCATTTGAAATTGCTGGAACCACTACGTGAATTGTTTAAGGACGAAGTGCGCGAACTCGGATTGGCGCTGGGATTGCCGCATGACATGGTATTTCGCCATCCTTTCCCTGGCCCCGGTCTGGGGGTGCGTATTCTGGGTGAAGTAAAGCGCGAATATGCCGAACTATTGCGGCGCGCTGATGCGATCTTTATCGAAGAGCTGCGTGCTTCCGGCTGGTATGAGAAAACTTCGCAAGCCTTCAGCGTGTTTCTGCCGGTGAAATCGGTAGGGGTGATGGGTGATGGCCGCACCTACGATTACGTGGTGGCGTTAAGAGCCGTCCAAAC
>JAYSQR010000083.1:0-5926 GCA_043721435.1 Nitrosospira sp.
TGAACTGCCAGATGCCGGAGGCATGGCTGCGGGAATAGGCGGTGGGATTGAAGGCGCTTTCAATAATCGGCAGCAGCGCGATTTCGGTGGGCATGCCGCGGCGCTCTACCTCTTCGACGATATGGAACAGATAGAGCTTGCTGCGTTCGACGATGCGGTTGATATATTCCGGGCGGCTGGCGTAGAAGTTTTCGCTATTGCGTACCTCTTTGCTGTTCAATTCAGCCATGGCGAAACCGTTGCGTATGCGTTCCCACAGATCGGCCGGCGGCGTGGACAGGTCGGCAGCGAAGCCATACATTCCCGTAGAAGGTGTTAAGGCCAGGCTTTCTGCGGTGATGTCATCAGTGACTTCGCTCGCTGCTACCGGCACAAGCTGAATGAGGGATTGCTCGGAGGGTGCCGCCGCACCCACAAGGGAACTCACTGCAGCAAGGGTTAAGCCGATAATCAGGGCGGCTGATCGTTGTATGCGCATGGTATTGATTGTTTGTTACAAACTCAAGATTCCAAATAAACCGATAGCGGGCCCATTTGCTAACCCGATTTGTCAACTGACGGCATGAAAAAACCAGGCTGATGGTAGCCAACCACACCCGGTTTCGCAAGGACTTTCTGTGGGGATAGCGAGAGTCCGGAAAACTTACCCGCACATATTGGACTGCCCCTCAAATTTCCCCAATTCCACCACCGCTAACGGCTTCCATCCCGCTTTGCGATGTTCCGCCACGACATTGGTGAAAATGCCGCCGCGCACATAGAATTTGGCAGTGAGGCGCATATATCTCGGCTTCAGGGTGGCAGCCAGGTCATCAAGGATACGGTTGGTGACGGCTTCGTGGAACGCGCCTTCGTCACGGTAAGACCAGATGTAGAGCTTGAGGCTTTTAAGCTCAATGCATTTTTTATCGGGGATGTAATCCAGAATCAGGGTGGCAAAATCCGGCTGCCCGGTTTTTGGACACAGGCAGGTAAACTCCGGAATTTCCATGTGAATATGGTAATCCCGTGCCGGGGTCGGATTGGGGAAGGTTTCCAGTTTTTTCGCGGGGCGGCTAGGCATTCTCTTATCTCGGTTAAATCGGTTAGAATGATCTTCTCTAGAGTTGTTTTTTAGGGCGTTTTTTGGTTTGCCCGATTATAACTGGTAACAAACAATAAATTGCGCCTCTCCCACATCAAACTTGCCGGTTTCAAATCCTTTGTTGATCCTACCAATATTCCCGTTCCCGGTGATCTGGTAGGAGTGGTCGGCCCCAACGGCTGCGGCAAATCCAATGTAATCGATGCGGTGCGCTGGGTATTGGGCGAATCGAGGGCATCCGCATTGCGCGGCGAATCCATGCAGGACGTGATTTTCAACGGTTCCGCCAATCGCAAGCCGGTGGGACGCGCCAGCGTTGAGCTGATATTTGACAACAGTCTAGGCAAAGCGGCGGGACAGTGGTCGAGCTATGCGGAAATTTCCATCAAGCGGGTGTTGTTGCGGGATGGCGAATCAACTTACTACATCAACAATATTCACGTACGCCGCCGCGACATTGCTGACATCTTTCTCGGCACTGGCATAGGCGGGCGCGGCTACGCCATTATCGAGCAGGGAATGATATCCCGCATCATCGAGGCCAAGCCGGAGGAATTGCGCGTATTTCTGGAGGAGGCTGCAGGGGTTTCCAAATACCGCGAGCGCCGCCGCGAAACCGAATTACGTCTGACCGACACCCGCGAAAACCTGTTGCGGGTAGACGATATCTGCCAGGAACTGGGAAAGCAGTTGCAGCATCTGGAAGAACAGGCCAAGGTCGCCAGCCAGTTCAAGGAGATGCAGGGTCAGTTGCACACCGCGCAGAACCTGTTGTGGCTGGCGCGCAAACAGGAAGCGGCGGCGCAGCGTATCCGCACGGAAAAGGAAATCCAGCGGCTGGAAATGGAGCTGGAAGCCGAAACCGCGCGTCTGCGCGATGCGGAAAAACGTCTGGAAGAAAAACGCGCCCAGCATTATGCCGCCGGCGACAGCCTGCATCAGGCACAGGGCGGACTGTACGCTGCCAATGCGGAAGTGGCGCGGATCGAACAGCAGATACAACATCTGCGCGAGAATCGCCAGCGCATGGAGCTGCAGATCACAGCGGCGAAGAGTCAACTGGAGCATCACGGGGAACAGAAGGAGAGTGCTGCTGACAGCTTGAACCGCTGGTGCAGCGAACTCGCGCGGGCACAACTGACCCATGAAGCCGGCAAACAAAAAACCGCGACGGAAAATGAGAAATTGCCGCTGGCGGAATCCGTCTTCCGCTCGTGCCAGGAGAAACTGGGGGAAATGCAACGCGGCTTGTTGCTGGTCGAACAGACTGGGCAACTGGAAGAGAGTCATCGCACCCATGCCGAGAAAACCCTGCAACAACTGGAATCACGTCGCGAACGGCTGCTGGAGGAACAGGGAGCGCTGCCACAACCTGACGCTGAGGGGTTATCCCGTTTGCAGCGCGAGACGGACAGTGTTGCTGCAGACCTGAAACAGAAACAGGAAGCGCTCATGCTAACGGTAGAGCGCCTGCCCGGTGCAGAGGAAAGCAAGCGTGAGCTTGCGCGCAAAGTGCAGGCGCTGGAGCAGCAGATTACCCAGGCGGAGGCCCGACTCGATGCGCTGCAACGCTTGCAGCATCGGCTCGAAGGCAACGAAGGGCTGAGTACATGGCTTGCCAAATACCAACTGGATGTGTCGCCGCGTTTGTGGCAAAGCATCCAGATTGAAAAAGGTTGGGAAGATGCACTGGAATCGGTGCTGCGCGAGCGGCTGAACAGCGCGCAGCTTGAACGGCTGGAAACAGCGCAGGACTGGGCGAGTGACTCGCCCCCCGGAAAATGGGCGTTATTCGAAGCGGCTGAATCAGCCGGGCAAGCTGAAGACAGGCTGCAGAGCAAGGAAGGCTGGACACCGCTGCAAGGATATCTGACTTGTGCCGACAGCAGAATAAAAGCCGTGTTGAACGAATGGCTGAGTGGCATATTTGTGGTTGACGGCATGCAGGACGGTCTCGCGCAGCGAACGAAACTGGCTTGTGGCGAGATGCTGGTAACGCGCGAAGGCCATATTTTCACCCGCCACAGCCTCACTTACTATGCCCCTGACTCGCAATTGCACGGAGTGCTGGCGCGGCAGCGGGAGATAGCCCAGATCAGCATCGAAGTGGATGCGCTAAGGGGTGGACTCGCCCTGGAGGAATCCGCACTGGCGGCAGCAGAAGAGGCTTGTCGCGAACTGAAAGTATCAGTCGCGCGCTTACGTCATGACAGTGAGCAGCTCCAGCAGCAGCACCATGATCTGCAGATACAGGTGCTGAAGCTTACCCAGTTGGCCGAACGCGCCAGCCAGCGCCGCAGTCAGATTGAGGGTGAGCTGGCAGAAATCGCGCAGCAGACAGCGGCGGAAGCTTCGCAGAAACAGGATGCTGAAATAAAGCTGGCGGAGTATCAAATTCAAATTGAGGTTCTGCGGGAGCAGGTACAGCAGGAAAGGCTGGCGGGGGAAGCGGCGGAGCAGTCTCTCAATACTCAGCGTCAACTTGCGCAGAATGCGGCGAGAGAAATGCAGGAAGCTGCCTTCTATGAAAAAACCTGCCAGAATAAAATCGTCGAAGTGGAGAATTCCATCCACATCCTCGACGGGAATATTGCCGAACTGAAAAATAATCTGGAGAAATTACAGGCCGAGCAGGGTGGTTTTGATGAAACCCCGCTGAACAGTCAGTTGCAGGAATGGCTGGCGCTGCGGGAGCAGCGTGAATTGGCACTGGCAACAGCGCGCAATGCTCTGGAAGGTGCAGCCAACGAGCTCCGGGAAATAGAGCAGGAGCGCATGACTTCCGAACAGAAGCTGTACCCGTTGCGGGAATCCATTAGCCAGGCGCGCCTCAAGGAGCAGGAAGCGCGCATTACTGAGAATCAGTTTGGCGAACAGTTGACGGAGGCGAGAGTCAACGAGGAGGAATTGCTGCCAGCTCTGGGCAAAACGCGGCCTGCTGCATTGCAGGCCGAGATCAATCGCCTGAATACCGAAATTGCTGCCTTAGGCGCGGTCAATCTCGCTGCGCTGGAGGAATTGCAAGCTTCCCAGGAGCGCAAGACTTATCTTGATGCGCAGTTACAGGATTTGAGAGAAGCGGTGGAGACTCTGGAAAACGCCATTCGCCGGATAGATCGCGAAACCCGCGAGCGTTTGCTGGAAACTTTCGACAAGGTCAACAGCCATTTGAGCGAAATGTTCCCGGTCATATTCGGTGGCGGACAGGCTAAACTGGTATTAAGTGGCGAGGAAATTCTTGATTCCGGTGTGCAGATCATCGCCCAGCCGCCGGGCAAGAAGAATAGCTCCATTCATTTGCTGTCCGGTGGCGAGAAAGCGCTGACTGCGCTGGCACTGGTGTTTTCGTTGTTCCAGCTTAACCCTGCACCGTTCTGCCTCCTGGATGAGGTGGATGCGCCGCTGGATGACAGCAATACTGAACGTTTCTGTGATCTGGTAAAGAAAATGTCGCGTCAAACCCAGTTCCTTTTCATCAGCCACAATAAAATCACCATGGAAATGGCGCAGCAATTGATAGGTGTCACCATGCAGGAACAGGGTGTCTCGCGCGTAGTCGCGGTGGACATCGAAGAAGCTGTCAAACTGAGCGATGTGGCGGCGGTGGCATAATGGACACGATGGGCATGAGTGATTTACAGATCAGCCTGATTGTCATCGGCATCGTCGTGGTTATGGGCGTGGTTCTGTTCAACTGGATGCAGCAGCGGCGCTACCGGCGCGGCGCAGAAGAGGCATTTGAGCGCAAGCACGAAGATGTGCTGCTCGGAGCTGATGAGATTGTTGCACAGGATGGACGAGTCGAGCCGCAACTCGGCAGGGAGATATTGCAGGAATTTCAGACGGAGCCGAGTATAGGACTTACTGAGCCGGGAATAGAGCCAATTGAGCTGGCAGAAATTTCCCGGCCAGATGCCGCAGCCAAGGTTGTAACGCCGGTGCCGGCAGAACAGAAAGCGGTTGAGGTCGATAGTGCCAGCGCCATGGATTATGTCGTGAACATCCGGGGCGAAGCATTGATTGCCGCCTCAGACCTGACCGAGGTATTGCGGCGGAAATTCGATTTCGGTAAACCGGTGCGCTGGCTGGGGCAGAGAGAGGCAGGTGCATCCTGGGAAGAAATCACCATAGAGGGAAATGACGGCAAGGGTGGCTATGCCGGCTTGCAGGGCTGCCTGCAACTGGTCGATCGCTCCGGCCCCGTGAGTGAAGTGAGCCTGTCCGAGTTTTGCGACATGGCAAAAAATTTCACGGCACACGTGCATGCCGCTGCCGAATCTCTCAACATTCGGCAAGCGCATGCGCAGGCAGTGGCGCTTGACCAGTTCTGTGCGGAAGTGGATGTGATGGTGGGCATCAACATTATCAGCAAGGACGGTGGCGCATTCACCGGCACCAAAATCCGTGCCCTGGCGGAAGCATCCGGGCTCAAGCTGGAGACAGGGGGGGCATTCAGCTACCGCGATGAAAATGGCGCCGTTCTGTTTTCGCTCAACAACTTTGAATCTACACCATTCTCGCCTGACAACATGAGAACACTCACCACGCATGGCGTTACTTTTCTTCTGGACGTGCCCAGAGTGAAGAACGGTGAGAGAGTTTTCGATCAGATGATGCATCTCGCCGGGATCTTCTCCACCACGCTGGGCGGTATGCTGGTGGATGACAACCGCGTTTCCCTGACCGATAGCGGCATCGCTAAAATCAAGCAGCATCTGGGCAGCATGCAGGCCATGATGAAAGCGCGCAATATTCCCGCCGGCGGCGAGATCGCGTTGAGGCTGTTTGCGTGAATGAGCATTACGGAAAATATTCGGCAGCAAGCGCAGAAACTGCGTGAGA
>JAYSQR010000084.1:0-16021 GCA_043721435.1 Nitrosospira sp.
TTGATCGGAGAGATGGCCGAGTGGTTTAAGGTACACGCCTGGAAAGCGTGCGTACGGCTTCAACCGTACCGAGGGTTCGAATCCCTCTCTCTCCGCCAGTCACCGTCACCAACAATGAACAGGAAAATCCGAGGACTCTGATGGGTGCTTTGATCTTCTATATCGCGATCTACTTCCTCGGTTACTACGCCGCGCACCTGCTCAATCTGCTAAGCGGCCGGACCCTGATCCGCAACCGCCGCATCGCCGGACTAGTCGCCGTATTCATGGTCAGCATGCTGCACGGCTACAAGATAATCAGCAGCGGCCCACCTGATGGCCACGATGAAGGGATGAGTCATGCGCTTGGTTTGTACGTCATCTTGCCGGTTGTGATCATCGTGATTGCAACTGCAATCCGTATATGGCAAGAGAGTGGTGATCGCGACATATCCTAGTCATATTCGACCTCTGTTCCCGCCGGTCAAACCAGTCAACCTAGAAATATTCGTCTCCGAGATTAAATATGCAGCGCCCGCTTGTCCACGCCCAGTGCTGCTTCGTGCAGCACTTCCGATAATGAAGGATGAGCATGAACGATACGGGCAATATCTTCACTGCTGGCAGAAAATTCCATCGCTACCACCGCTTCGGCAATCATCTCTGAAACGTAGGGACCGATCATGTGGACACCGAGGATGCGATCGGTATCGGCATCCGCCAGCACTTTGACGAAACCACTCGTCTCACCCAACGCGCGCGCGCGTCCGTTGGCCATGAACGGAAACTGTCCCGTTTTATATTGAATTCCTGTAACTTTCAATTCCTGTTCGGTCTTGCCCACCCAGGCAATTTCCGGTGAGGTGTAAATCACCCACGGAATGGTATCGAGATTCACCTGCCCCGCCTGCCCCGCAATGATTTCCGCCACCGCGACACCCTCCTCGGAGGCCTTATGCGCCAGCATCGGTCCGCGCACCACATCACCAACGGCATATACATTCGGCAGATTAGTGCGGCAATGATCATCCACTTCGATACGGCCATGATCATCCAGTTTTAGTCCGATATTTTCCACACCCAATCCAGCGGTATTGGGAATACGGCCAACCGCGACGATCAGTTTGTCCACTTCCAGTTTCTGCGCTTCACCTTGAGCATCGGCGTATTCCACTGTAATGTTTTTCCCGTTGGTTTGGATCGCGCTGATTTTGACGCCGGTTTGTATTATCAGGCCTAATTCTTTGGTGAATATTTTCTGTGCCTCTTTCGCCACCTGCTCATCGGCGGCCATGAGAAAGCCCGGCAATGCTTCGAGTATGGTGACTTCGGAGCCTAATCTGCGCCACACGCTACCCATTTCCAGACCGATCACGCCCGCGCCGATCACGCCCAGACGCTTGGGCGTTTCAGTCAGCGCCAGCGCACCCACATTGTCCAGGATGCGTTCGTTGTCCACCGGCGCGAACGATAATTGCCGCGGCGTCGAACCGGTGGCGATGATGATGTGCTTTGCCTCGACAGCCTCTGCCTTGTCACCACTCTTTACTTCGATTTGCCAGACCTCCGCGCCGTTACCACTCTTGAGCAACGTTCCGCGCCCATGCATCGAAGTAATCTTGTTTTTCCGGAACAACATGGCAATGCCGCCGGTAAAGGTCGCAACGATTTTATCCTTGCGCGCAATCATCACCGGAACATCCATCGACAAATCCTGCAGCTTGATGCCGTGGGCCGAAAATTTATGCGCGGCGCGTTCATAATTCTCGGAAGATTCCAGCAGCGCCTTGGAAGGAATGCAACCGACATTGAGGCAGGTACCGCCAAGACTGGCCTTACCCTGCGGGTTCTGCCATTCATCTATGCAAACGGTATTGAGCCCCAGTTGGGCACAGCGGATCGCCGCCACGTAGCCGCCAGGGCCAGCGCCTATCACTGCCACGTCAAAAGATTGAGACATGTGGGTACCTTATGAAAAGTAAAATGCGAGGATCCGTCACTCAGGTTTCCAGTAGCGAACCCATCTCGTTCTCCAGCGCCTCTTTTATCGCCACCAGGGAAAGCACTGCCTCGCGCCCGTCGATGATGCGGTGATCGTAGGATAGCGCAAGGTAATTCATCGGACGAATGACCACCTGGCCATTCTCGGCCACGGGTCTATCCTTGGTGGCATGAATACCGAGGATCGCACTTTGCGGCGGGTTGATGATGGGGGTGGAAAGCATCGAGCCATATACGCCGCCATTGGTGATGGAAAAGGTACCGCCCGTCAATTCCTCGATGGTGAGCTTGCCTTCTTGGGCGCGCTGGCTGAAACCAGCAATCTGTTTTTCGATTTCAGCCAGCGACAAGCGGTCGGCATCGCGGATGATCGGCACTACCAGACCGCGCGGACTGCCCACCGCGATGCCGATATCATAGTAACCGTGATACACGATGTCGTTGCCGTCGACTGAAGCGTTGACAATGGGGAATTTTTTCAGCGCCGCCACTACTGCCTTGACGAAAAATGAGGTGAAGCCGAGCTTGACGCCGTGTTCCTTTTCGAAGCTTTGTTTATGGCGAGTGCGCAAATCAATGAGCGCCTGCATGTTGACTTCGTTGAACGTGGTCAGTATCGCTGCGGTAGATTGGGACTGCACCAGCCGCTCGGCGATGCGCATCCGCAACCGTGACATGGCGACCCGCTGCTCAGACCGATCACCGCCAGGCATAGCCACGGCGGTGGCTACCGTGGCTGACGGCGACTTGGTTCCCGCGTGGGCTGCCACATCCTCTTTGGTGATGCGTCCGCCGCGCCCGGTTCCGCTGATTGCCTCGGCTTTGAGATTCTCTTCGGCTGCCATTTTCCTGGCTGCAGGCATCATGGCCGGAGTTACCGCAACCGCTGCAGCAGATTCCGTAACCGGTGACGTTATGGTTACAGCCGCTGTAGTTGTGGCAGTCGCCTCGGTATCTATAGTCGCGATGATTTCGCTGCTTACTACCGTCGCCCCATCGCCCTTGATGATTTTAGCCAGTATGCCCGCCACCGGTGCCGGTAATTCCAGCACGACTTTGTCGGTCTCAATATCGATCAGATTTTCATTACGCTCGACATATTCACCCTGCTTCTTGTGCCAGGAAAGCAGCGTGGCCTCTGCCACCGATTCGGATAATACCGGAACTTTGACTTCGACTAGCATGAGCCTTCCTTTAGGTTAAATTTTCTCGCGAAACGCTGCTGCCACCAGTTCATTCTGCTGCAAATTGTGCTTCGCCAGATACCCCACCGCCGGCGATGCCGATGATGGGCGCAACGCATAACCCAGAACCTGATCAGGCCGTTTGTGCCGCAGCAGATAATGCTGAATGCGGTGCCAGGCTCCCTGATTGCCGGATTCCTCCTGGCACCAGAGTATATCCCCGGCGTTGGCGTAGCGCTCAATCTCGGCCTGGAAATCATCATGTGGAAACGGATACAACTGCTCGATGCGGATGAGCGCCATATCCACAATTTTGTGTTCCCGCCGGTAAGCCAGCAAGTCATAGTAGATTTTGCCGCAACAAGCGATGATGCGCCGTACTTTTTTCGGATCAAGCTGTTCTGTTTCCGGGATCACGCTCATAAAACTGCCAGCGGCCAGATCTTCCAGACTCGATACTGATTCCTTGCGGCGTAACATGCTTTTCGGGCTCATGATGATCAGTGGCTTGCGCAGTGGACGTATCATCTGCCGCCGCAGCAGATGAAACATCTGTGCCGGTAGGGACGGAACGCATACCTGCATATTGTATTCTGCGCACAGTTGTAGGTAGCGCTCCAGGCGCGCCGAGGAATGCTCCGGCCCTTGTCCCTCGTAGCCATGCGGCAGCATCATCACCAGGCTGCACAATCGCCCCCACTTGGCCTCGCCGGAAGCAATGAACTGATCTATCACCACTTGTGCGCCATTGGCAAAATCGCCAAATTGCGCCTCCCACACCACCAGTTCATTCGGTTCAGCGGTAGCATAGCCATATTCAAAACCCAGTACCGCTTCTTCCGACAGCACTGAATCGATAATCACAAAATCCGGCTGCTCCGGCGTAATGTGGCTTAGTGGAACATAGGTGCCCTCGTCCCATCGTTCCCGATCCTGATCATGCAGCACTGCATGACGGTGGAAGAAAGTTCCACGCCCGGAATCCTGCCCGGAAATACGTACCGGATAACCGTCTTTCAGTAGCGCCGCATAGGCCAGATTTTCCGCCATGCCCCAATCCAGTGGCAGCTTGCCTTCGCTCATCAATCGCCGGTCGGCAATAATCTTTTCCACCCGCGGATGTAACTTGAAATTGGCCGGAATAGCGGTAAGCCGCCCCGCCAGATGCTTCAGTTCCGCCATTGGCAAACCGGTCTGCACTTTCTGCTCCCAGCGGCTGTCCTTCAGGAAAGGCGCCCAATCCACCGCGCGCTGCGGCTTGTAGTCATAGAGGATAGTTTTGTTGGGGTTGCGGCCTGCATCCATATCATCGCGATAGGCTTGCACCATCTGCTCGGCTGCGCCCGCCTGGATGACGCCCTCGCTTCGCAGCCTGTCGGCGTAGAGTTTGCGCGTACCGGGATGGCGGCTGATCACCTTGTACATCTGCGGCTGCGTCACCATCGGCTCGTCTTGTTCATTGTGGCCGAGGCGGCGGAAACAAACCATGTCTATGACCACATCCTTCTGGAACTGCATGCGGTAATCAAGTGCGATTTCCGTCACCATCACCACCGCTTCGGGGTCGTCGCCGTTGACATGAAAAATCGGCGCTTCGATCATTTTCGACACGTCCGTGCAATACAGCGTGGAACGAGCGTCGCGCGGATCGGAAGTGGTGAAACCAATCTGGTTGTTGATGACAACATGCACCGTGCCGCCGGTGCCATAGCCGCGAGTCTGCGACAGATTCAGGGTCTCCATCACCACTCCCTGACCGGCATACGCTGCATCGCCATGCAGCAACACCGGCAGCACCAGCTTGCCCTGGCGGTCGCGCAAACGATGCTGACGGGCTCGCACCGAACCTTCCACTACCGGGTCAACGATTTCCAGATGCGATGGATTGAACGCCAGTGTCAGGCGCATGACTCCGCCGCCAGGAGTCGACATCGCCGAAGAAAAACCCTGATGATATTTGACATCACCGGCAGTCAGTTCCTGCGCATGCTTGCCTTCGAATTCCTGGAATAATTCAGCCGGCATTTTGCCCAGCGTGTTCACCAGCACATTGAGCCGTCCGCGATGAGCCATGCCTATGACTACTTCCTGCACACCCATCTGACCGGCACGCTGCAACAGGTTATCCAGAAGCGGGATCAAGCTCTCGCCGCCTTCACCAGAGAAACGTTTCTGTCCGACATAGCGGGTGTGCAAATATTTTTCCAGTCCTTCCGCCGCATTGAGCCGTTCCAGAATATGCCGCTTGTACTCTGCAGAATAGGCAGGCTGGGAGCGCGGGCCTTCGAAGCGCTTCTGTATCCAGCGTTTCTGCTCGGTGTCGGCAATGTACATGTACTCGATGCCGATACTGCTGCAGTAGATTTGACGCAGTGCCTGCAGAATTTCTCGTAGTGGCGCACGGCCGGGGCCGACCAGCGAACCGGTGTCGAACACGGTATCCATGTCCGCTTCGGTCAAGCCGTAGTGGGACGGATCAAGTTCCGGAATATACGGTTTTTCCTGATGCTTGAGCGGGTCGAGACTGGCTAGACGCACACCAAGAAAACGATGGGCATTGATGATCTGCAGTACCGATACCTGCTTGCGTTCTGCCGCCACCACCTGTTCAGCGCCCTGAACGCTAGCCTGGCTGTCGCGTGTATGTTCTGCTGCTGGACGAATGAATGCTGCGAGCACCGGGCTGTGTGACACATCGCGTGTGGTTTTTCCCGCTATTTTCTGCAGTTCGTCAAAATAACTGCGCCACTCCGGCAGAACCAAGGTGGGGTTTTGCAGATAATCTTCGTAAAGCTCCTCGATGAATGGCGCATTCGTGCCAAACAGCATGGAGTTCTCGAACAACTGCTTCATACTCGTTGCGGGCATCTTTTACGGAACCAAATTATTTGCGTAACGCAAGCGGCGCCACATCGCGTGTGGCTGCACCGGTATAAAGCTGGCGTGGGCGCCCTATCTTGTATTCCGGATCGGAAATCATTTCGCTCCATTGAGCGATCCAGCCGACTGTGCGCGCCATGGCAAATATGGCAGTAAACATGGAAACCGGAATACCCAGAGCACGTTGCACGATGCCGGAATAGAAATCGACATTAGGATAGAGTTTCTTGGAGATGAAATATTCATCTTCCAGCGCGATTTTCTCCAGTTCCAGCGCCAGTTTGAACAGTGGGTCATTCTGCAATCCCAGTTCATTTAATACTTCGTGGCAGGTCTCGCGCATCAACTTCGCGCGCGGATCAAAATTCTTATATACCCGGTGACCGAAACCCATCAGCTTGAAACTGTCGTTCTTGTCCTTGGCACGTTTGATGTATTCGCCGATGCGGGAAACATCGCCGATTTCTTCCAGCATGTTGAGGCAGGCCTCGTTCGCCCCGCCATGCGCCGGCCCCCACAGGCAGGCGATACCGGCGGAAATGCAGGCAAATGGATTGGCTCCGCTGGAGCCGGACAAACGCACGGTGGAAGTGGAAGCATTCTGCTCGTGGTCAGCATGCAGGATCAGTATGCGATCCAGCGCTCGCGCCAGTACCGGGTTGGACTTGTATTCCTCGGCAGGGGTGGCGAACATCATGTGCAGGAAATTTTCTGCGTAGTTGAGATTGTTGCGCGGATAGATGAAAGGCTGGCCAATGTTGTACTTGTAAGCCATTGCGGTAATGGTCGGCAGCTTCGCAACCAGCCGGAAAGCTGACAGTTCGCGCTGCGCAGCATCGGAAATATCCATCGCATCGTGATAAAACGCCGATAGCGCCCCAACCACGCCCACCATCACCGCCATCGGGTGGGCGTCACGGCGGAAGCCGGTATAGAACCGTGCCAGCTGCTCGTGCACCATCGTGTGCTCCTTGATGGTGTAGTCGAATAAAGTTTTCTGCTCGCTGGTAGGCAGCTCGCCATTCATCAGCAGATAACACACTTCCATGAAATCGCATTGCCTAGCCAACTGTTCGATCGGGTAGCCGCGATAAAGCAGGATGCCCGCGTCACCGTCGATGAAAGTTATTTTGGAACTGCAACTGGCGGTGGAAAAATAGCCGGGATCGTAAGTAAACACGCCGCTCCTGGCATGCAAACTACGGATATCCACCACCTCCGGCCCCATGCTGCCGGCCATGACCGGGAACTCAAGCGGCTGACTGCCGTTGCCAAGATCAAGGGTCGCTGTACGTTTCTGCTCCATATCATTCTCCACTGTTTTCATCGTTGTCGGCAAAACAATCGCGGCGCGGTCAAGCTGCTTGCAAAAGCCGCAGTACTGGCCCCAGGCTGGCATCTTCCGGCTCTTTCCTCGTTGTAATCATATCCCACAAGTCATTGTCGGAAAGGTCCAACAATGTAGCAAGTTGCTGCAATTCCGTTTCACTCAGTTGCGGGTAATGTTTATCCATAAACCGTTGCAGCACGATATCCAGTTCCAGCAATCCACGCCGACAGCGCCAGCGGGCGCGCTCCAGTTCCTTCATACCGTTCTTTTCACCATCATGTCCTTGATCTTGCCAATGGCGCTGGTTGGATTCAATCCCTTGGGACATGCGTCCACGCAATTCATGATGGAATGGCAGCGAAACAGACGGTACGGGTCTTCCAGATTGTCCAGCCGTTCGGCGCCGGCCTGGTCGCGGCTGTCGGCGAGAAAACGATAGGCTTGCAGCAATCCCGCAGGGCCGACGAACTTATCCGGGTTCCACCAGAACGAAGGGCATGCAGTGGTGCAACATGCGCACAGGATGCATTCATACACGCCATCCAGTTCTGCCCTTTCTGCGGGCGATTGCAACCGCTCGGTTTCCGGCGGCGGATCATTGTTGATCAGATAAGGCTTGATCGAATGGTACTGCTGGAAGAACTGGGTCATGTCCACGATCAGATCGCGGATTACCGGCAGCCCCGGCAACGGACGCAATTCCACCGGCTCTCTCAACCCCGCAACTGGTGTGATGCAGGCCAGCCCGTTGCGGCCGTTGATATTCATTGCGTCCGATCCGCACACCCCTTCCCGGCAGGAACGGCGCAGACTCAGGCTGTCATCCACCGACTTGATTCGCACCAGCGCATCCAGCAGCATTCGGTCGGATGGCTCCAACGCGACGTCATAGTCCTGCATGTACGGCTGGTCGTCCTTGTCGGGATCGTAGCGGTAGATCAAGAAACGCATACCTGCTCCTAATAAACTCTGGGTTTCGGTGGAAACGATTCCACTGTCAGCGGCTTCAACCGGACCGGCTTGTAATCCAGCCGCCGGTCTGCGCTGAAATACAAGGTATGCTTGAGCCACTTGTCGTCATCGCGCCTGGGGAAGTCATCGCGCGCATGGGCGCCACGGCTCTCGTTGCGGGCTTCTGCTGAAACCATGGTAGCCAGCGCTACCTCTACCAGATTGTCAAGCTCCAGTGCTTCTATCCGCGCAGTGTTGAACACTCTGCTCTTGTCCCCGATTTCAGTCTGCGCGGCGCGTTCCGCCACTTCACCGATTTTGGTTACACCCTGCTTCAGCATATCAGCGAAACGGAACACGCCACAATGTGCCTGCATGGTCTTGCGCAGCGCAGTGCCTACTTGCGCTACATTCTCGCCGTCTTTCTGATTCTCCAGCCGGGCAAGCCGTGCCAGCACTTTGTCGGTGGCATCCGCCGGCAATGGTTTGTGATGGGGGTTCTTTTTCAGATCCTCGATAATCTGATTGCCGGCAGCCCGGCCAAACACGACGATATCGAGCAATGAATTGGTCCCCAGGCGATTCGCGCCATGCACAGAAACACAAGCGCACTCACCCACTGCGTAAAAACCCGGCACTACTTCCTCCGGCCCGGTTTTATAAGGTGCAACCACTTGGCCGTGAAAATTGGTGGGAATACCGCCCATCATGTAATGCGCGGTTGGCGCGACTGGAATCGGCTCATTGATCGGGTCTACCTGGGCGAATTTGATGGCGATTTCACGAATACCCGGCAACCGCATGTTGATTACATCCGCACCAAGGTGGTCGAGCTTCAGCAACAGATGATCGGCATCCTTGCCGCAGCCGCGTCCCTCCTTGATTTCCGTGGTCAGGGCGCGTGACACTACGTCGCGGCTGGCAAGATCTTTGGCATGCGGCGCATAGCGCTGCATGAACCGCTCGCCATTCTTGTTGAGCAGGTAACCGCCTTCACCGCGCACGGCTTCGCTGATGAGCACTCCTACTCCATATACTCCGGTCGGATGAAATTGCCAGAATTCCATGTCTTCCAGCGGGATACCGGCACGCGCCGCCATGCCGAGTCCGTCGCCAGTATTGATGAAAGCATTAGTGCTGGCCTGGAAGATGCGCCCCGCCCCGCCAGTGGCAAACAGCGTGGCCTTGGCTTGCAGCACCATGACTTCGCCGGTTTCCATTTCCAACGCCGTCACGCCCAGCACATCCCCCTGCTCGTCGCGAATCAGATCCAGCCCCATCCACTCGATGAAAAACTGGGTATTGGCGCGCACGTTGCGCTGATATAGCGTATGCAGCATGGCGTGGCCGGTGCGATCCGCCGCCGCACAGGAACGCGTTGCCTGCGCGCCGCCGAAATTCTGTGACTGACCGCCGAAAGGACGCTGGTAAATTTTTCCGTTCTCCAGCCGATCAAATGGCATACCGAAATGCTCCAGCTCATACACCACTTCATTAGCCTGGCGGCACATGAATTCGATGGCATCCTGGTCACCCAGATAGTCGGAACCTTTCACCGTGTCGTACATGTGCCAGTGCCAGTTGTCCTCGGTAACGTTACCCAGCGCCGCAGCGATGCCGCCCTGTGCTGCCACTGTATGCGAGCGTGTGGGAAACACCTTGGATAACACTGCCACCTTGAGTCCGGCTTCCGATAGTTGCAAGGCAGCGCGCATCCCGGCGCCACCGGCACCAACAATGACTGCATCGAATTTTCTTCTGGCTATCGCCACATCAGCTCCACAGGATATCTGCCGACCATACGGCATAAAACAGCAGCGACAAAATGACCAGTATTTGCAGCGTCAGGCGGGTGCCAGTGGCGTGCACATAATCCATCAGAATGTTGCGCATTCCGATCCAGGCATGCCAGCATAGACTCACAAAAAACAGGAAAGAAGCAATGCGCAGCCACTGCTCACTGAATAGCGCTTTCCAGGCAGCATGATCATGCGGCGGCGAAATCAGCAACACCGCTGCCAGCAGCAGGAAGTAGACTGCCATCACCACTGCGGTGACACGCTGCACCAGCCAGTCGCGCAGACCGTAATGAGCACCAGTGACTACTGGTTTCACCATATTGCCGCTCCGATCAATAGCGTGAGGATGGCCCCTGCCACCAGCACCAGTTTGCTGCTCATGCGCGCCTGTTCCAGCGCAATGCCATAATGCAGATCCAGCATCAGGTGACGAATGCCCGCGCAGAAATGATGCAGCAAGAACCACAATGCCAACATTGATGCGCCCTTGATCAAGGGACTGGCCAGAGAGGACTGGAGTTCAGCATAGCTTTGCGGTGAAGCCAGTGCCATCTGCAGGCCGCAGAGTAAAACAGGGATACCGGGGAAAAACAGCAGCGCTCCACTAATGCGGTGCAGAATCGAAACCACTGCCGGCAAGGGCTGCTTGATTTCTATGAGATTAAGATGCTTGGGGCGTTTTCTTTGCAATTTTCGCTTCCATGCAATCGGGTTTCAGAGCCAGTGGCGAGTTTAGCCCGTTATGCCAGGCGATACAACCAAGCAAATTTACGGGCAGAATCAAAACCGGCCTGCCAATTCCTTGAATTGACAGCCGCGTGGAATGTTTCTATAGTCGAATACGTTGCAAACCCCATGCATTGGCCATCTCTCCCAGGAGCGCAAAAATGAAACCTCCCATTCGCGTCGCGGTCACCGGCGCTGCGGGTCAGATTGGTTACAGCCTGCTATTTCGCATTGCCGCCGGCGACATGCTCGGTGAGGATCAACCGGTCATCCTGCAACTGCTAGACATCCCCCAATCACAACCCATGCTCAAGGGCGTGGTGATGGAACTGTACGATTGCGCATTTCCCCTGCTGGCTGATGTGATTGCGACCGACGATCCCAGAATTGCTTTCCGTGATGCCAGCATTGCCATGCTGGTGGGCGCGCGCCCCCGCAGCAAGGGCATGGAACGCAAGGATCTGCTGGAATCCAACGGGGTAATATTTGCTGCCCAGGGCAAGGCACTGGATGAAGTCGTGCGCCGTGATGTAAAGATCCTGGTGGTGGGCAACCCCGCCAATACCAACGCTTACATCGCGATGAAAAATGCGCCTAGCCTGAAGCCAGACAATTTCTCGGCAATGCTGCGACTGGACCACAACCGCGCTCTGTCGCAAGTGGCTGTAAAACTTGCTCAACCGGTTTCCGACATCCGTAAAATGGTGGTGTGGGGCAATCACTCCACCACCCAATACCCGGATCTGAACCACGCTGAAGCGGGTGGCAAGAAAGTGATCGACCTCATCAACGACCCGGCATGGGTGGAAAACTATTTCATCCCCACCGTACAGAAGCGTGGCGCCACGGTGATCGAAGCGCGCGGCCTGTCGAGCGCTGCCAGCGCTGCCAATGCAGCCGTCAATCATATGCATGACTGGGTTTCTGGCACCCCGGAAAACAACTGGGTGTCGATGGGCATTCCGTCAGACGGCAGCTACGGCATTCCTGCAGGCGTGATTTATGGGCATCCCGCTACCTGTCGAGACGGTGTCTACAAAATCGTTCAGGGACTGCAAATAAGCGATTCCGGCATAGCGAGAATGCAGGCAAGCTACCAGGATTTGCTGGAAGAGCGTGACTCGGTAAGGCATCTGCTGGGGTAAAGATATTTCCACATTTCGTTGAACTCCCGTTTTCAGCGCATCTTCTCTTGCGCAATTGAAAATTCAGCATCTCCCCGAATACTTATGACCACACTCTCCGCCGGCTCCCGTTTCCGTGCTGCGCTTGCCGCTGAGAAACCTCTGCAAGTGGCAGGCTGCATCAATGCCTACTGCGCGCGCATGGCGGAGCGCACCGGTTTCAAGGCGATTTATCTTTCTGGCGGCGGCGTGGCGGCGGGTTCGCTGGGTGTACCCGATCGCGGCATTTCGACGCTGGACGATGTGCTGACCGATGTGCGCCGCATCACCAACATCACCCATCTGCCGCTGCTGGTGGACGCGGATACCGGCTTCGGCGATACAGGTATTGCGCGCGGCATCGCTCACACGGTGAAATCGTTGATCCAATCGGGTGCCGGAGCAATGCATATCGAAGACCAGGTGCAGGCCAAGCGCTGCGGCCACCTTCCCGGCAAAGCCATCGTCAGCAAGAATGAAATGGTGGATCGGATCAAGGCTGCAGTGGATGCCAGAACCGATGCTGATTTTGTCATCATGGCGCGCACCGATGCGCTGGCGGTGGAAGGATTGCAATCTGCCATCGACCGGGCTTGCGCCTGTGTCGAGGCGGGCGCGGACATGATATTTCCCGAAGCGATAACCGAACTGGACATGTACCGGCAATTCGCCGCTGCGGTGAAAGTGCCGATCCTGGCCAACATCACCGAGTTTGGCGCAACCCCGCTCTACACCACCCAGGAACTGGCTGCTGCGGATGTCTCGCTGGTGCTCTATCCGCTGTCCGCATTTCGCGCCATGAATGCCGCTGCGCTCAAGGTATACCAGGCGATACGCACCGAAGGCACGCAGAAAAATGTGATCAACACCATGCAGACTCGCGCCGAACTGTACGATTTTCTTGATTACCCTGCATACGAGCAGAAACCGGATACTTTGTTTTCCGGAGACTCGGAAAGAACTGGAAATGAGTGAAGCTAGCGAAATTCCTGCCCCCAGAAGCAAGAAATCCGTGATGCTGTCAGGCGTAGTGGCGGGCAATACTGCCATCTGCACCGTCGGCAGAACCGGCAACGATTTGCATTACCGCGGCTATGACATTCTGGACCTGGCTGCTGCCTGCGAATTCGAGGAAATCGCCTATTTGCTGGTGCACGAGAAGCTGCCTACGCTCGCGGAGTTGGCTGCATACAAGGCAAAACTGAAAAGCCTGCGCGACCTGCCCGCCAGCGTCAAAACCGTGCTGGAAACAATTCCGGCGACGGCGCACCCGATGGATGTCTTGCGTACCGGCGTATCCGCGCTGGGCACGGTGTTGCCGGAAGCGGCAGACCATACCAGCGCCGCTGCGCGCGATCTGGCTGACCGGCTGCTGGCCTGCCTTGGCTCGATGCTGCTGTACTGGCATCACTATGCGCACAATAACCGCCGCATCGAACTGGCAACCGATGATGATTCCATTGGCGGGCATTTCCTGCACCTGCTGCATGGCCAGCCGCCGCCGCAACCGTGGGTAAAGGCCATGCATACCTCGCTGGTGCTGTACGCCGAGCATGAATTCAACGCTTCCACTTTCGCCGCGCGCGTGATCGCCGGCACCGGCTCGGACTTCTACTCCGCCATCACCGGCGCCATCGGTGCGCTGCGCGGACCCAAGCATGGCGGAGCCAATGAAGCCGCATTCGACATCCAGCAACGCTACCGCAGTGCTAACGAGGCCGAGATTGATATTCGCCGCCGTGTCGCGAACCGGGAAATCATCACCGGTTTCGGCCATCCGGTTTACAACATCGCCGATCCGCGCAACAAGGTCATCAGGGAAGTAGCCAGAAAGCTGTCGGCAGACGCCGGTGACATGAAAATGTTCGACATCGCAACCAGGCTGGAAACGGTGATGTGGAACAGCAAAAAAATGTTCCCCAATCTCGACTGGTTCTCCGCCGTGAGCTACCACATGCTGGGAGTGCCGACTGCCATGTTCACCCCGCTGTTCGCGATCTCCCGCACCAGCGGCTGGGCCGCGCACATCATCGAGCAGCGCCTGGACAACAAGATCATCCGGCCTTCTGCCAATTACATCGGGCCGGACAACCGGGAATTTGTGGATATTTCAGTGCGCATCAAGTAGTAAACCTAACTGCATGAGCGGTCAACTCAATGAAAAAACGGGGAAATAATTTCATGTTTGACAGTGCGAACATAAATAGACGACATTGCCTCATGATAAACCTGTTATCCATATCTGGTTGGGCATCAGGAGATTGATCGGTGGACGTTCGGTACTTTCTAAAACAGCGAGTGGAATTCATTCGGCAGTTTTACGTCATTTCCTCTGCAGCTTACATCGAGCGCAAGCGTCTGATCGAAGCAGAAGAGGAGCCATTCATCCCTCCGTACAGTGAAGATCCTGAACCGGCTTTTCTTGATGAGTGGCTGGAAGCTGAAGAATCCCTTCAAGTTCTTGGGCGCACATGCATCTCAATGCTCGCAGCCATTTTCCATCTCTACTTTAAGACATGGGAACGCCAGATCGGAATACCCGTTGACGCCTCGTTCAAGGCAGACTTCAAGACCGGTTGGCTGAATGGTTACAAGGCATACTTCGCTCGCCATTTCCATGTACGGTTCGAGGACAGTCCAACCAGCCTCGCAGTTTTGGAGGAAATTGTTCTTGTGAGAAATAGGACTCAACATCCTGGGTCGATCACGATGGATAGTTCGCACTACTCGGACAGTGACCTGAAAAAACTTCCGCACCCATTCTTTATCGACGAAAACGATGCGTCTCTATTCTCTGAGACGGAAGAAGGCGAACGCGATTGGATCATGGCACCGCCGATCCGAGTTACTGCGGAGAAGTTGTTTGCCGCGCTATCCGAAGTCGAGAGCTTCGCCGAATGGCTGGAGAATGTTGAGGTTGAGCAGCATGCTTCGTGACCGCAGACGCCCAACCCATCAATCCACCGGACCTGCGCGAAAAGCCGCGCAGGCCGGTGATTTCAAACGTTGGACACTAGGAGAAACAAGCCATGGGAATTTTTGGTGCGCTAAACCCTTTCAGTTATCGGCGCAAGTATGAAGCCGCGTGGAACGCTCTTATGGCAGCGTATACGTTTGAATTACTCTCGTCTGAACAGAAGCAACAGGTCCTGGATCAATGTGAAGTAATTGAGTCATCTGTACTGCATCGCCCCGTTAATTATCTGGAGATTGTTGCTCATCTCAACAACGCACAGAAGTATCACCTATTCTCGCTCGCCATGATGAATCTTGGAATTCGCCCTGCGCTCGGAAGCGAGCCGTGGCACAAGGTCAAAAATCCACATGTAGACCTGCTTGACGCGAAGGAAGTCATTCTTTACACCAAGCAACAACTTGAAAAAGAATTTCTTGTTGATTTTTCAAAGCTTACAAAGTTTAAGGGATGAAACCCCGAACTACCAAACCTTTCGCCTGCTTCCAGCCAGTCACTTACCTCAGACGTTGGGCATCATAGGCTGGTGCCGATTACATGGCCGACATTCCTAATCGTGAGTGGACGCAAATTTCACAAATGTCGGGGTCAGGTCTATATTCGTAGCAGAAAAGGGCTGCGAAAGTACTTTGAGTCTGGTAGTTTGGCTGGAATCCAGCCTGCACACGCGAATCGTCTCAAAATGCAGTTGGCCGCACTTGATACCGCTCAAACCATCGAAGATATGGATATTCCAGGCTTCCGTCTCCACCCGCTAAAGGGGAGCAGTCATGGGCGTTGGTCGATATGGATAAATGGCAACTGGCGTGTCACGTTCGAGTTTGAAAACGGCAATGCACTTATTTTAGATTACGAGGATTACCACTAATGGCTATGCACAATCCACCGCATCCTGGGGCGTTTATTCAAGAGGTTTACCTTACGCCCAATGAAATTAGTTGCAGGGAACTTGCCCTTAAATTAGGCGTTGCCGCATCGACCCTTAACCGCGTTTTGAATGAAGCCAGTGGCATTAGTCCAGAAATGGCTCTCCG